>NZ_JBBMFC010000036.1:0-17713 GCF_040096225.1 Hominiventricola aquisgranensis
TCAAAAGAATATTTAGCCATAAAAATACCGACCTCCAATCGTTAGATTTTTAGGTCTAACTTTTGGGGGTCGGTACACTTCTGTCGTTCAGCGTTTTTATGTTATACGTATATGATCTACAGATTTCCTTTCAGGATCGGACTGATATGTTTGTACAGCAGTACGGTGATCACAGACACCAGCACACCTTTGATCAGGTTGAATGGTGCCACTGCCAGAACTACGAACGTCCACAGACTGTTGATCGCCGGATTGATGGCTGATCCCATCTCCACGAATGCATCAATCGGCATTCCAAATGCCTTTGCATAAGCCGGAAGCAATACAAGTGCATTGATAAACACTGCAACCACTGACATAGTCACAGTTCCTGCTGCCAGTCCGATGACTGCATGCTTTCTGGATTTCTTCATCTTGTAGATCAGCGAAGCCGGAAGTACAAACATACAACCCATTACAAAGTTGGCAAATTCACCGACAAACGCTGTCTGAGTTCCATTGACTACCAGATTGAGAAGCACCTTTACCAGCTCTGTGAGCACGCCTGCCACCGGCCCTAATGCAAATGCTCCGATCAAGATCGGTACTTCACTGAAATCCAGCTCGTAAAATCCCGGTGCAAGAAATGGCAGTGGAAATTCAAAAAGCATAAGAATGGTGGAGATCGCTGCCAGCATTCCCACGCAGACAATCATTCTGGTTGCCGCTCTTCCTGATCTTACAGTTGCGGTTGTTGATGTTGTTTTCATGATAATTCTCCTTTCAGATTAGCAGAGATCCTGTAACTGGAGAAACGCATATAAAAACCCCGGATCACAACAATCCGGGGCATCTTCATACACTGCAATACTACTTGTTTCCTCTCCCATCCAGACTATAACTGTCGGTACCGGAATCACACCGGTTCAGCCGCTTTACGCGGGTCGCGGACTTACCTGCTGTCTTTTGTTCCTGACAGCCTGAATACCGCCGGTGGGGAATTACACCCCGCCCCGAAGATCTCTTTTATTTTTACACATGATATTATACGCTTATATGTACCGTGATGCAAGAATTATTTTATTCCGATTTCTCCGGCTCCTTACATACATCGATCCAGCCTTTTGCTCCCGCGATCTTCTCCAGTTCCGGCACTGCCAGACGCACTGCACTGTGATCATTTCCAGCTGCCGGATAGACTGTATCAAACTGTCTCAGACTTTCATCCAAATACACATCCACACCTTCGTTAATTCCAAATGGACACACACCACCCGGTGCATGGCCGATGTACTGCTCCACCTCGTCAAATGGAATCATCTTTGCTTTTACATGAAACGTATCCTTGTATTTTCGATTGTCCACCCGGGCAGTTCCCTCCGCAAGGATTAATATTGCTTTGTCTCCCACCAGAAAAGACATAGTCTTTGCAATCATTGCCGGTTCCACACCAACAGCCTCTGCTGCTTCTGCCACAGTTGCTGTTGATTCTGCAAATTCAATCACCCGGTCCTCATAACCAACAGATTTTAAATATTCTTTTGCTTTTATAATAGACATGTCTGCTTCTCCTTCGCCTTTATTTCAATAAATTGAATAACGTCTGCTCTATCTGCTTTATTGCATTCGTCACAAATACTTTTCTCACCTTTTCATCAGCCAATGAAACCGCTACATCATTCATCGCTCGAAAATCAGGCACCTCTTTACTACTTTGCGTGGAGCCCGTGGGCAGATAACGCCAGACCGCCCACCAAGCCGACTGGTCAGATTTTGAGACTTTCAAAATACGTTCGATCCATGTTCTGGTATCCGTATCATAATCATCCACCTGATTTCCTTTTCCCTCCGGTGAATTCGCTGTCGGATCAAACAGGCAGAATCCGGCAAAAAGGCGATTATCAATTTCAATGCGAAACCAAAGCTGGTAAGTACGAAACGCAGGAATATTCGTCACAATATAATTGATTCCCGGATAAGTCGAATATGCATGATCATAGAACTGATCTGCCTGCTTCTCATATCCATACCAGTCAATCTGTGTCTCCTCTTCCAGATGATAGGTTTCTTTCAAAGGAGCCATCTGTCGTTTAAATTCTTCCATCACCTGCAATAACAATTTCGTTTTTGCATTTTCCAAAGAATCCGATATCTGAATAACTGCCCGAAGAGAATCTGCTGATTTGCCAATCTCTTTTGCAACCGCCTGCATTGTTTTTTCTTCTGTTGCTCCCGTCATATGTTCCACGCTTTCTCTCAATTGTTCCAACACCATTTTTGTCCGTCCACGACTCACCTGACAGCATGCGATAAGCCATTGCAGAATAGTGTTCTGAAAGGAAATGCAGATGATATCTTTTTCCGGAACACACTCTTCTCCTGATTTGTAGCTATATGCCCCCGGCATCGTTCCGAATCTGGTGAGGTACACCACTTTTGCTGTCTGATCGCGCTGCCTTGCAAACTGATAATAATCTAGGCACTGTGCTTTCTGTTCCCCTGCAAAAATCTTCACTTCCACAGGAACAAAATAACCGCCGATTTCAATTACAATATCAATCCTGCGATTTTCGTCTATGACATACTCTGTTGTCACGATTGCCTGATCCAACTGTTCACAGGCTATGTGCTGCAACTCCGGAATTTCTTTCAAAAACAACGAGAGGAATTTACTGTTTTCTCCATGTTTCCCTCTGGGATTCAGAAAATCTCCAATTACCCGGCAGATCAGAACTTCTTTCGTCTCTATGGATAAAACCGAAAAAATATTATACGGATCTGTGGCATTTGCAACTGTTTTATTTTGTTTTACAACTGTATTCAATAACTCTGTTTCCATCTCTGTTTATCCAATCATCGTCAACACCACTGCCACCACGAACACAGGCCTCAGGAATCTTCACTCCCAAGGCCTGTTCCTATTACATCTTGCTTTATTACAATTTCATGGACAGAGAGATCCGCTTCTTCGAGACATCTACCGCCAGCACTTTCACATCCACAACGTCGCCTACTTTGACCACATCCAGCGGATGTTTGATAAAGCGCTCAGACATCTCAGATACATGCACCAGTCCATCCTGATGAACACCAATATCCACAAATGCACCGAAATCCATAATATTGCGGACAGTTCCCTTGAGCACCATCCCCGGAGTCAGGTCTTTCATATCCAGCACATCGCTTCTGAGCACCGGGCGCGGCATCTCATCACGAGGGTCTCTGGCCGGCTTTTCCAGCTCCTGTACAATATCCTTCAGAGTCAGTTCACCAACGCCCAGCTCTTCTGCCGTTTTCTTCGGCTCACGTACTTTCTTCGAGATACCTTTCAGTCCTCCTCCGATAATATCCTCTGCGGAATATCCAAGAGAAGTCAGAAGCTTCATAGCTGCCTCATAGCTCTCCGGATGTACACTGGTAGTATCCAGCGGGTTGTCTCCATTCATGATCCGAAGGAATCCTGCACACTGCTCATAAGCCTTCGGTCCCAGCTTCGGCACTTTCAGAAGCTGTCTTCTGTCTGCGAATCTGCCGTTCGCTTCTCTGTATGTCACAATATTTTTTGCCAGCGTCTTGGTGATGCCGGAAATGTACTCCAAAAGTGGTGCTGAAGCCGTATTCAGATCAACCCCCACTTTATTTACAGAGTCTTCAACCACTCCTCCAAGAGCTTCGCTCAATCTCTTCTGATTCATATCATGCTGATACTGACCAACTCCGATAGCCTTCGGATCGATCTTTACCAACTCCGCCAGTGGATCCTGCAGTCTTCTTGCAATGGAAGCTGCACTTCTCTGTCCCACATCAAAATTCGGAAATTCCTCTGTTGCCAGCTTACTTGCAGAATATACGGATGCTCCCGATTCACTGACGATCACATACTGTACCTTCTCCGGGATCTCTTTTAAAAGCTCCACGATCACCTGCTCAGATTCTCTGGAAGCGGTACCGTTTCCAAGAGAAATCAACGTAATATGGTATTTTTCAATCAGCTTTTTCAAGGTTGCTTTTGCTTCTTTTACCTTATTCTGAGGTGCAGTTGGATAAATAACTACCGTATCCAGTACTTTTCCGGTAGGATCTACTACTGCCAGCTTGCAGCCTGTACGGAATGCCGGATCCCAGCCGAGCACGGTCTGTCCTGCAATCGGAGGCTGCATGAGAAGCTGCTCCAGATTCTTTCCAAATACACGGATTGCTCCCTCTTCTGCCTGCTCAGTCAGAAGGTTACGGATCTCACGCTCGATGGCCGGTGCGATCAGGCGGCTGTAACTGTCTTTTACCACTTCTTCCAGCGTCGGAGATGTGATTGGATTATCCCTTGTGATCACACGGCTTTCCAGATAACTTAAGATCTCCGGTTCCGGTGCAACAATCTTTACAGTCAGCACCTTTTCGGCCTCACCTCTGTTCAGAGCCAGCGTCCGATGTCCTGCCATCTTGCTGATTGGCTGGCTAAAATGATAATAGGTCTCATATACAGACTGCTCTTTCTCATCTTTTGCTTCAGAGGTGATCTCGCCCTCTTTCAGTGTCTTATTTCTGATCCAGGTGCGATAATCTGCTTCATCGGATATGCTCTCCGCAATAATGTCCATAGCTCCGGCGATGGCTTCCTGTACCGTTGCCACACCTTTTTCCTCAGACAGATAACTTTCTGCCTCTGTTTCCAGCGGTGTCGTTGTCATCTGAAGAAGAATAATATTGGCCAGACCTTCCAGTCCTTTCTCTTTTGCCATAGTCGCACGAGTCCGGCGTTTCGGACGATATGGACGATAAAGGTCATCCACAGCCACCTGTGTCTGCGCTGCCTCGATCGCTGCTTTGAGCTCTTCCGTCAGTTTCCCCTGCTCCTCAATGCTGGAGATCACCTGTGCCTTCTTATCTTCCAGATTGCGAAGATAGGTCAGCCGCTCACCCAGATCACGAAGCTGCTCGTCATTAAGCGCACCAGTAGCTTCCTTCCGGTAACGGGAAATGAACGGGATGGTATTTCCCTCATCAATCAGTTTGACTGCTGCTTCCACCTGCCATTTCTTCACCTGAAGTTCTTCTGTCAGTTTCTGTATAATATCCATAAAAAATCTTACTCCAATACTTCTTTGATTGCTGCCAGGAACTCATCATAAGTCTCAAATGCTTTCAGTTCCGGGTAATCCTTTTTGATCTGGTCGGTAGTGCGGAACAAAAATCCTGCCCGGCTTGCTTTGATCATGCCCAGATCATTAAAGCTGTCTCCTGCAGCAATGGTATCAAATCCAGCTGACTGCAATGCTTTTACAGTAGTCAGCTTGGAATTCTCAATTCTCATCTTAAATCCGGTAATGGTTCCGTCTTCTGCCACTTCCAGAGAGTTGCAGAACAGAGTCGGCCATCCCAGCTTCTTCATCAACGGTTTTGCAAACTGCGTAAAGGTGTCACTGATGATGATCACCTGGGTCAGAGAACGCAGTTCATCCAGGAATTCTTTTGCTCCCGGCAGCGGATCGATCTTCTCGATGGTTGCCTGGATTTCTTTCAGCCCAAGTCCATGCTCTTTCAGGATTCCAAGACGCCATTTCATCAGTTTATCATAATCCGGCTCATCACGGGTAGTACGCTTCAACTCCGGAATTCCACTGGCCTCTGCAAATGCGATCCAGATCTCCGGCACCAGTACTCCTTCCAGATCAAGACACACGATATCCATCATTTTTCATTTCCTCCTCTTCAAGCTCAGCCTGCCACACGGATCATACTGATAATATCAAGATTTTTTGCTTTTCTTGCAAATGCATCTTCAGACATGACAGGAGTCATGAACCCAATCTCACCTTTAATCTTTGCATCGATCATCTCCACATCACCAAATACTTTTGCATCTTTGGCATCAGATTTCATACGGACAAAGAAACGATGGGTCATCTCTCCTACCGGAGCCAGTTCCAGTTTCTGCGGATTCCAGAACGTGGTAATGATCTTTCCAAGATGTCTTGCTGCATCCACCATATCACCGGCAACAGCACTGGCAGTCGGCAGTTTACCTGCTCCGCTTCCATAGAACATGGACGCTCCCAGCATATTACCTTCCACACATACTGCATTAAATACATCATTTACCATGTAGAGCGGATTCTCTTTACGAACAAATGCCGGAGCTACCATGACACAGTAAGTATCCCCCTGCTTCTTGCTGACAGCCAGCAGTTTGATAGCACAGCCTGCTTTTTTTGCATATGCAAAATCTTCAGCCGTCACTTTGGTAATGCCCTCTGTATAAATATCTTTAAAATCCACCTGATTACCACTGGCAAGAGAAGTCAGGATCGCGATCTTTCTGCACGCATCCCAGCCTTCCACGTCTGCTTCCGGGTGAAGCTCCGCATAGCCCTTTGCCTGGGCTTCTTTCAGCACATCATCATAATTCAGCCCTTCTCTGGACATCTTGGTCAGCATGTAGTTAGTGGTTCCGTTTAAGATACCGGAGATCTCTACGATCACATCTGCCGTCAGAGAAGAATTAAGAGGACGGATAATAGGAATACCGCCTCCTACACTTGCCTCAAACAGATAATTCACCTGATGATCCTTCGCAATCTGAATCAGTTCAGCACCATGCTCAGCCACCAGTTCCTTGTTGGAAGTACACACACTTTTTCCTGCTTCCAGGCAGCGTCTGGTAAACTCATACGCCGGATGAAGTCCTCCCATAACCTCAGCCACGATCTTCACTTCATCATCATTAAGGATGTCTTCAAAATCATGTTTCAGTACATCCATGACCGGATCTCCCGGAAATTCTCTTAAGTCCAGCACATACTGTACTCTCAGTTCCTGTCCCACTTTTTTGTCAATGCTGGTCTTGTTTGTTCTAAACACCTCATATACACCGGATCCAACGGTGCCATAACCCATAATTGCAACTTTTATCATTAGTATTTTACTCCCTGCCTAATATTTTGAGATATCTGACTCCCTGCTGCTGTTCAATCTTTTCGATCATGGCAGATACGTCCCCTGTGGTAGAAAGCACCTGAACGCTGAGGGTCAGCGTAGCGATTCCGTTGATCGGGATCGTCTGATGAATTGTAAGAATGTTTGCTCCAAATTCTGCAATGATGTTCAGAACCGTGGACAGAAGTCCCGGTTCATCCTCCACCTGAAGCATAAAAGTAACAGTCTTTCCTTTCGCCTCATCATGGAAAGGAAAGATGTCCTCTTTGTATTTATAAAATGAACTGCGGCTGATGCCAAGCTGATCTGCCGCTTCCTGGACAGTCATGCCAGGATTGCAATCCAGAAGACGCTTGGCCTCCACCACTTTCAGCAGAACCTCTGGTACTGCTTTTTTCTTTAGCACGAAATACTTGCTGTTTTCCGTCATTCCTGTTCCTCCGGTGACAGATTGATCCATTTCAGGTAAGCATTGATAAATGGATCGATCTTTCCATCCATCACAGCATCTACGTTGCTGACTTCGCAGCTGGTACGATGGTCTTTAACCAGTGTATACGGCTGCATCACATACGAACGAATCTGATTTCCCCAGGCAATATCACTGACTTCTCCGCGGATGCCGGATAATTTCTCTGCCTGCTTCTGCTGTTCCAGAAGGTAAAGTTTAGCCTTCAGCATCTGCATGGCTTTGTCCTTATTCTGATGCTGAGAACGTTCATTCTGGCATTGTACTACAATTCCCGTAGGAATATGTGTAATACGGATCGCAGATGAAGTCTTGTTGATGTGCTGTCCACCTGCTCCGCTGGAACGGTACGTATCGATTCGCAGATCATCCGGATTGATCTCCACCTCAATGTCGCCTTCAATATCCGGCATCACATCACAGGAGACAAAGGAAGTCTGCCGTTTTCCCTGTGCATTGAATGGAGAAATACGGACCAGACGGTGCACACCTTTTTCGGATTTGAGATATCCGTAGGCATTTTCTCCATGCACCTCAAAGGTAACCGATTTGATACCTGCCTCATCACCATCCAGATAGTCCAACACTTCTACGGTAAAACCCTTACGCTCTGCCCAGCGGGTATACATACGGTAAAGCATGCCCGCCCAGTCACAGGACTCGGTTCCTCCTGCTCCTGCATTCAGCTTGATGATAGCATCTGTACTATCATATTCGCCAGACAGGAGCGTCTTGATCCGCATGGCCTCAAATGCCTCTGTAAACTGATCCAGTTCTTCTTGAATCTCTGGAATCAGAGATTCATCGTTCTCTTCATAGCCCATCTCCAACAGTGTCTCAATATCTTCGTACTGTTGCTCCAGGCTTTCATATTTCTGTTTTTCTTCTTTGAGAATGTTCAGCTCCTTCATACCTTCCTGGGATTTTTCCACATTGTCCCAGTAGCCAGGTGCCTCCATCTCCCGTTCTAATTCTTCGATCCTGAGCGTCTTTGAAGCCAGGTCAAAGTGAATCCCTCAGTTCTGTCATGGGTTTTGCGTAGCTGCTCAGTGTATATTTAAACTGATCTAATTCTACCATAACCACACCTTCTTTCTTTTAAAATTTATGATACTTTCAATCGTGTTTATTTCATCAATTTACGGCCGCAGCACTGCTTGTATTTCTTGCCGCTTCCGCAAGGACACGGATCGTTCGGATATACTTTATCTGCAGCACGCTGTACCGGTTTTTTGCCAAAGGAATCATCCTTGTTGGTTCCGGTTACCTGTGCAACTTCCTCACGCTCTGCCTTCTCTTCAATCTTCACATGCATCAGCAGACGTACGGTATCTTCCTGAATGCCTGCTGTCATAGCCTCGAACATCTCATAGCCGCTCATCTTATACTCAACCAGCGGATCTCTCTGTCCGTATGCCTGAAGACCAATACCCTGTCTCAACTGCTCCATATCATCGATATGGTTCATCCATTTGCGGTCAATAACTTTCAGAAGGAATACACGTTCCAGCTCACGGATCATCTCCGGATTCGGGAACTCTGCCTCCTTTGCCTCATACAGCTTCGTTCCTTCCTGCTTCAGAGCATGCTTCAACTCTGCTTTATTCTTACAGCCAATGCGTTCCACAGTAATCATCTCAAAAGGAATGATAGGAAGCAGTGTCTCATTCAGACCTGAAAGATCCCATTCCTGCGGATCCTGATCATCGCCGATAAAGGTATCTACTGTGTTCTCTACCACATCAGAAATCATCTTGTAGATAGAATCTCTCATGCTCTCGCCGTCCAGTACACGACGACGCTCTGCATAGATGATCTCTCTCTGCTCATTCATTACCTGGTCATACTCCAGCAGGTTTTTACGAATACCAAAGTTATTATTTTCAATTTTCATCTGTGCTTTTTCAATCGCACTTGTAAGCATCTTGTGCTCAATCTGCTCATTTTCCGGAACTCCCAATGCATTGAATACATCCATCAGACGTTCAGAACCAAACAGTCTCATCAGATCATCTTCCAGTGAGATATAGAAACGTGATTCACCTGGATCTCCCTGACGGCCTGCACGACCACGCAGCTGATTATCAATACGTCTGGACTCATGACGTTCTGTACCAATGATCTTCAATCCACCAGCTGCCTTTGCCTCATCGTCCAGCTTAATATCCGTACCACGACCTGCCATGTTAGTTGCGATCGTAACAGCTCCATGCTGACCTGCCAGTGCTACGATCTCAGCCTCTCTCTCATGGAATTTTGCATTGAGGACTTCATGCTGGATACCGCGCTTCTGAAGCATACGGCTGAGTTCCTCGGAAGTCTCGATTGTGATCGTACCTACCAGCACCGGCTGTCCCGTTGCGTGCGCTTTCTCAATCTCGTTGCAGACTGCGAAAAATTTCTCTTTCTTGGTCTTGTATACGGCATCATGCAGGTCCTTACGGATAACCGGCTTATTGGTCGGAATCTCCACAACGTCCATTCCATAGATTGCCCGGAACTCTTTTTCCTCAGTCAATGCCGTACCGGTCATACCGGATTTCTTGTCATATTTATTGAAGAAATTCTGGAACGTGATATTTGCAAGAGTCTTGCTTTCCCGTTTTACTTTTACGTGCTCTTTTGCCTCAATTGCCTGATGAAGTCCATCAGAGTAACGACGGCCTGGCATAATACGTCCGGTAAACTCATCAACGATAAATACCTGATCATCTTTTACCACATAATCCTGATCGCGGAACATCAGGTTATTAGCGCGAAGTGCCAGCTCCATGTTGTGCTGGATCTCCAGATTCTCCGGATCTGCCAGGTTCTCGATCTTGAAGAACTGCTCTACCTTCTTGATACCATCAGCTGTCAGATGAACGATCTTATCTTTCTCATTGACGATGAAGTCTCCGGTCTCCTCGATCTCCTCACCCATGATGGCATCCATCTTGGAAAATTCCTTGCTTGCCTCACCACGGGTCAGCGTATGAGCCACATAATCGCACAGCTCATAAAGCTTGGTGGATTTGCCGCTCTGACCAGAGATGATCAACGGAGTTCTCGCCTCATCGATCAGAATAGAGTCAATCTCATCGATGATGGCATAATGTAATTCTCTCTGTACCAGCTGCTCTTTGTAAATAACCATGTTATCACGCAGGTAGTCAAATCCCAGCTCGTTATTGGTTACATAAGTAATGTCGCAATTGTATGCAGCACGTCTCTCTTCCTTGGTGGAAGCATTCAGTACTACACCTACCGTCAGGCCAAGAAACTCATGAACCTTACCCATCCAGCCAGCATCACGGCTTGCAAGATAATCATTGACGGTTACAACATGAACGCCCTTTCCCTCCAGCGCATTCAAATATGCCGGGAGTGTGGATACCAGCGTCTTACCTTCACCAGTCTTCATCTCTGCAATACGTCCCTGATGAAGGATCATACCACCGATCAACTGTACCCGGTAATGCTCCATACCAAGTACACGCTTTGCTGCCTCTCTGACAGTTGCAAATGCCTCTGGAAGAAGATCATCCAGAGTCTCTCCTGCTGCCAGTCTCTGCTTGTATTCTTTTGTCTTATCTTTCAGTTCCTCATCGGTCAGCGCCTGCATAGTCGGACGCAATGCTTCGATCTTATCAATGGTGGGAGCAATCAGTTTCAATTCTCTCTCACTGTGAGTACCGAACAATTTGTTGATAATATTCATATTCTACTCCTGTCTATCTATATAGATCCTGGCAAAATACCCTTCTTTTTGCCACATGCGCCCATTATAGCATAAATCTACAATTTGGTAAACTTAAAAAAGGACCCCGACACCCTGCAATAAGGTGTCGGAATCCTCTTTATACTTCATGAAATCTATATGCGACCTTCTAATCTCACTTTAAACTCAAACTCAGCGGTAAACCCATTGGAAAAAGTAAGGGCCATCTCAATTACTTGCTATCCATCATACCTTATTCTTTCTACCAGCGTTTCCTTTTTCAGATTACTGCTTAAAACACAGGAAAGCACAATTTGTAGAATACCAACCAGAAGAATCATAACAAGAATCGGGATAAGAGGAACGTGATAAACGTTCATTCCAAAAATCCCATTATGCTTCGCATAGGAAAACAGTGCATAGCCAAGGGGCAGACCGGCAGCAAGTGCGACGCAGATGGTGCCAACCGTAAAAATCAAGCCCTGTATTTGTAAGCACAGATTCAACTGCTTATTGGTCATGCCTACCGCTTGCAGCACACCGTATTCCTGCTTCTTCGTGGTGATATTGATGATCATGGTGTTTGCCAGATTCATAAACCCAATGAGACCGACAATTGCCATGAACAGATAGCAGCCAAGCTTCATCATACGGCTTGCGTATTCTGCAGATTGTAACTGTGCATGATAGGTATCCATTTTTATATGCGAAGTATTAGAAATCAAAGTATTCAGACTCTGTTCCACAGATGCAACATCTTTTTTATCACAGTCCACCCACAGATAGCCATAGGCTGTTCCCCTCGGATTCATGGAACGGTATACACCTTCCGGAATGACAAGATAAGTGTCCGCGCTTACAAAGGATCCTGCAATCTTTCCCTGATAGGTATAGGTTTCACTTCCATTCTCAAAGTCAAATACAATAGATTCACCCGGAGCATATCCATCTTGTTCCATCCACGCCGACCAGCCAAAGAAAATTTCACCATTCTTTACCGCCTGATCATAGTCCATAGAGCCAATATCCCCGTCTTGGCGCATAAAATCAAAATCATTTTTACTCACAATATCAGCCGGAAATCTTGTTCCGTTCAGATTTACAGAGACAATCTCTCTCGTCATGACATCTGTCACTCCTGGAATGCTTTTGATTTCTTCAATCATTGAATCATTCAGTGGGTTGTTCTGTAGGATTGTGTCCAGATTATTCTCCGAATAGGCTTCATCATAATTCTGGGAATAATCCAGCTGCAACTCAAATTGTCCATGGTTGATTGCAATCCGCGCCTCGTGCTCCGTGTCAATATTTCCAACATAATTAGAGATAATTACAAACAATACACAGGAAAGCCCCATGGTAAGAATCGTAGCAATGGTTCTTTTCGGATTGCCTGTCACATTTGCCATTGCCATGGAGAAAACGGTGACATCTTTTCTGCCTTTTCGTCTGCCCTGTTTTTGCGTTTTGGAGCCGTCAAGATACCGTGTCGCTTCGATAGGTGAAATCCGGGAAACAATTTTCATGGGTTTGCGCAGAGCCAAAACGACCGTAAGAAACGATACAAAAATGCAGATGAGCATAATTGTCAGTGAAAACAGAGGCACCTGATGGTTCTTGATTCCGGACGATACCAGATTTCCCTGCTCCACCAGCCAGTTGAAGCTGACTTTTGCAATCAGGAAACCAAACAGCAGCCCCAGCGGTATAGAAGGAACCGCCAGAAGAATGCCCTCACGAAAGATCAACTGCTTCATCTGCTTTCTGGTTGCACCCAGCGCCTTGATTTTTCCGTACTCCTGAACCTTCTGGGCGATCCCGACCTGGAAGATATTATAAATGACCACAACGGAAAACAGCACGATTCCGAGGATCAGGGTTCCACAAACCACAATCATTTCATAGCTCGGCTGCAATACCCACTGCAGGTAGAGGTCATTGATGATCACGTTTTTCTGGTCAATGTCGCAGGAATCCGCGATTTCTTTTATAACAGGCGCAACATTATTCATAGATACATTTTCAGAATCGCTCAAGGTAAAATAGATATTATATTGCCTGTCACCCTCCGCAACACGCTCATTATAAAAATCCTGCGAACCGAATACAACATAGGAAGCCTCGATGGTATATTCATCCCGGTCATATAAAATCCCGCTGACAGTAAATTCCACCGGTGCGTATTCCGACTGCATGCCGGAACGGTACTCCAATGTTACGGTGTCTCCGACCTTTACATCATGGTATCCCACTGCATCAAAGAAAGCGCGTCCTGCGGCAATTTCCTGCGCCTTTTCCGGATAGGTACCTTCCTTCAACACATATTCCTGATTATAGGGAAGCATTTTCCTGACCGTTTCATCCGCACTGACAAAGCCGCCATTTTCATTTCCTTTCAGGATGCCCTCCGTACACATGATGCCGATATCAGATATCTCAGCTCTGCGTTCCACTTCTTTTAATTGCGTACCATCTGCGGCGATAAACAGGCCATAGTTGCTTCCGTATGAGCTTGCCGCCTGACTTTTCTGTAAACGAATTACCCCATTTCCCACAGTACTGATGATAACAAGCAGCATCGTGGTCAGACAGATTGCCATCATGATCAGTATACTTCTTGTCCTGTTCCTTTTGTCATTGCTATATGCAATCCTGCTTATTGTCTTCATCTGAAATCCACCACCTGTCCGTCCTCAATCACCAGAATACGGTCAGCGACCTGTGCAATTTCGTCATCATGGGTAATCATTACAATTGTCTGTCCATATTTTTTTGCTGTCATCTTAAGCAGAGCGATTACCTCATCACTGGTCTTAGAATCAAGATTGCCTGTCGGCTCATCTGCAAATATAATTTCCGGACGATTCACCAGTGCTCTTGCAATTGCTACTCTCTGCTGCTGTCCTCCGGATAACTGATTTGGCAGATTATAAATCCGGTTTTCAATCCCCAGAGTTGCAATAATATCATTTACATACGCTTCATCCACTTTTCTTCCGTCCAGCCCCAATGGCAGTACAATATTTTCCCAGACATTAACAGATGAAACCAGATTAAATGCCTGAAAAACAAATCCGATTTTTCTTCTACGGAAAACAGCAAGGGCATTTTCCTTCATCCTGTATAAATTTTTCCCTGCTAAAGTAACACTGCCTTTTGTCGGGGTGTCTAGCCCTCCAAGCATATGAAGTAATGTACTTTTACCGGAACCTGACTTTCCAACAATTGCGACAAATTCTCCCCGCTCAATCTGAATGTCCACCTGATTGACCGCTTTGACCTGATTCTCACCTGCGCCATAAAACTTACAAAGCTGCTTGGTTTCTAATATCACACTCATGTGTTGCCTCCTTTTCATCCTACATCCAAATTGTATCAGGGCAATCTTTCATTTCACTTTCAAAAAACGAGCAGAAGTCTTACAGAATTGTAAGATTTCTGCTCACTTAAAATTTAACCAACATATGGTAATTGAATCACAAACGTGCTTCCTTTTTTCTTTTTGCCGGAGGTTACCGTAATCGTACCTGCGTGTTTTTCGATAATTTCTCTCGATAGAAAAAGTCCGATTCCTGTACCACTCTTTTCCATGACCTCCTTGGAACTTCCTCTGTAAAATCGTTGAAAAATTTTGTGATACTCATTCTGCGGAATACCAATTCCCTGATCCTCAATTTCCATTCTTACAAGATCGTTTCTTTTTTGTAACCGGATAAATATTTTTGAACCACACGGACTGTACTTGACCGCATTATCCAGAACGTTGATCACAGCTTCACCAAGCCACCTTTTATCCTGCATAATCGTGCATGTTTCCAGCTCTTTTTCATAGTCAAAAACGAATTCAATTTCTTTCTCATCCGCTTTAGGATAAGTGCGGTTCACAGCAGATATGACAGTATCCATAAGCGGAAGTTTTTTCTTATTAATCTGAATCAGTCCAGTTTCCATCTTGGATATTTCAAGAAGCGACTGCAATAATGTCTCCAGTCCATCCAGAGCACTCCGACAACGGATACGAAACTCCTCCTGTTCTGTGGCACTTAAGTCATTCTGCATCAGCACACTAAAACATGTATCCAAAGCTGCAACCGGTGTCTTTAACTGGTGAGAAATATCAGAAACCATTTCTTTCGTGTTCTCCTTTTCTGCCCTTGCTTCTTCCTTTATCAACTGAATATGATGTCCGATTGCTTCAAGCTGGTCATTCAATTTATCCATTTCTGCATGATTTTCCGTTTTCAGTAAATCATCAAATTTATTTTCACGGAATCTGATCAGAATTTCTTCCAACTGGTCTAAAATTTTCTGATGACACGCATCTTCTTTTTTCTTCCAATAAAGTAAAAAAGTCAAAAGAAGCACGCATATCACAGTGCTTACAGCACCGGTCACCATAACATGATGCCGGAATTGCGAATAAAATGCATTCCCTTTATTCCCCCAGTATCCATATTGCTCCAATAATCGCCTTCCCTGTTCGTTAGTTTCAATATCCTTATCCTTAAGCAATTCCGAAACAGCATCCAGCCCGGAAAATTCTTCCTTTGCAGCAATCTCTGTCATAAGATTCATTTTATATTTATAATCTTCATAAAACACATACGTGGTAAAGCAATTTAATATTGCAAACAATAATATGACAGGTAATACCAAGGAGAGCACTACTGTAATCTTCTTGCAATATCTCTTTGTCACTGCCTTACCTCCTGATTCCATATATACCCAAGACCTCTGATATTCTTTATATAGACCGGTGCAGCCGGATTGTCTTCGATTTTCTCACGGAGTCTTCTGATATTGACAGCGATTGTATTTTCATCCACAAAATCCCCTTCCAGATCAAACACATTTTCCAATATTTGTGTTTTTGAAAGAATCTGTTTCGGATTCTGAAGAAAAAAAGTCAGCATTTTCAACTCCGTTTTTGTCAGATTGATTTCACGACTCTTTATCAGGACTTTCATTTCTCCTGCGATAAATACGATATCTCCCGAAATCATCTTTCCGGCTTCCGTTTTCTCCTGTCTGCGGCGGAAATGTGCTTCTATTTTCAAAAGAAGTACCGAAAGACTAAACGGCTTTGTAATATAATCATCTGCCCCTGCTTCATATCCCATGACCTGATCCATCTCCTGATCTAGTGCTGTAAGACAAATAATGTATGTATTATAATTGCATCTCATCCACCTTACAAATTCCAGTCCATTCCCATCCGGAAGATTCACATCACAAATGGTAACATCCACATTATTATCACTTGCAATTCTTTTCGCTTTTTTCACTGATTCTGCTGAAAAAACCTCATATCCGGATTTTTTCAGTGAAAATGTAATTCCACGATTTAAATTTTCATCATCTTCAACCACGAGTATACCTGGCATAGCATATGCACCTCTCTTTATTAACTATTCCCTAATTCTTCAAACATTTCATTACCTCTGTCAATTCCGATTGAGATTTCATATATTCCAAGGGATTTAATAATTGTTATATTTTATTATCAAATATATCTCAAGCCCTTGAAAAGACTAAGTTTATCTAAAACAGTATAACATAAAATGAAAACGACATGGTGAACTGATTGAAATGCTTCTATTTTTTGTAGCGAATGATTGATTGGACGATAGGGAGATATGATACGATGAGAACAATATTTGCAGAATACAATCCACACCCTCCACTTCGATAATACTGCTTGTAAGTCAAATTATAACATGTTACACTTCTTTTATTATGTAACGCAAGATATAATGAGCGTTAGTGAGTGGAAACATGCTTTCATGCTCATCCCGAACGGCGAATGATATAAGGTGATCATATGATAAATAAAAAGAAAAGTACCAAAAAAAATGACACTTCCAACAGTATGGTTATTAAGGTAATGCTGCTTGGATTCCTGGGTGGAAATATGATATATGCGGTCATTGCCTTTCTGATGGGAGATATGCAGTATATTCCTGAGGTTTTGACAAAAACAGGCGCCTGCCTAGTCATTCATACTATACTGTTATTAGGTGTAACTGCTTTGGAACACATTGAGGACAGAAACTGGAGGATTAAGAATCGTGTTGGAACCGATCTTGGCAGTGAATATAAAACGCTCAAATGCAGTGCTACTTACTATATGCTTTATATTTCTACATTTCTGCTTACTCTGATGCTTATTGCATTTTTATACTTATGGTATCAGGATGAGAGAGAAACTCTCATTGAAAGTTATCGCAATGGAGGTCTGACAACGGATATTGTTTATATCATATTTATGTATCTTGTCTCCATTTATTGCTTTTTCAGATATACCTGTCAAAAAGTATTCTATACAGAACTTTCTATCTACCATGTGAGCTTCTTTAAAAAAGAAAAAGTTACATGGTCACAGATTCAAACGATAAAATACCGCTATAAGAAAAAGAAACAAAAATTCATCTTTACAACACACGATCATAAAACAATTACTTTACGTTCTGATATATTATATGATGGCTGGGCTGATTTTGAAGAATATGTACTTGATATGGCAGATATCTATGAAATAGCGATAAATTAATTAATAAAGGGAGTATCCCAAAGTTTGTGTAAACCTCCAAACTGATGTAAGATAAAATTACTCAGTTTGGAGGTTATTTTTA
>NZ_JBBMFC010000037.1:0-17701 GCF_040096225.1 Hominiventricola aquisgranensis
CAAAAGAATATTTAGCCATAAAAATACCGACCTCCAATCGTTAGATTTTTAGGTCTAACTTTTGGGGGTCGGTACAAATATCTTGGTCCTTTATAAACTTTTTGATTAAGAATATGCTGAGTTATCGTATGCTCTTTATTGTAAAATATTTTCTTAATTTCATCAATTATATAAAGGAATTGTGCACATAAAGCTTCTGATCCTCGCGCCTGGATAGCTTGTGCTGTTTTATATCCACGTCCATCCTGTTCTTCTTCATTGATATAGTAATACCCATCTAAAACACTTACTCTAGATGGGGGCATGGTATCTGCAACCATTGCACCTATTAAATCACCCACTATTTCCTCATCCATAGATAATCTTAGATCTTTTTTATCAATAATATTTTGTTTTACCCAAAAAACGTCATCTGCATTGATACCATATCCATTTCCATCTTGCCTAATACTTATATCTTTCATTTGATCTAACAATAAAATATCTTCATGAGATACATCTCCACGAAGTTTTGTAGACAATACACGCACTAACTCTGCAAACTCACCTGTTGCACCAGCTTGTCTAATTTCTTGTCTTGACAAATGTTTTCCATTTGAATTAATTCTTCTAAAAACTTCATCAATAATATCTGCATTATCCTGATCATAAACCGAAAACGGTAATTCATAACTCGCAATACTAACACAACTAGTTCTATCCAGCGTTGGATACTCTTGGTGTAATTTTCCTTCATCTGATAACTGTTTTGTCAATGCAGTCGATGAAAGGTCAAAATAAAATCCATTTACAGTAAACTCATTTTCAATAAAACCAAATACCGCATTTAATCGTTGCATCCCATCTATTATTTCTTGTCGTCGCATTCCTTTATATTCATTTGTAGAAAATAAAAACAAAGGAACTGGATATCCATTTTTAAGTGAATCAATAAATGCTTCTTTTTCATTTATATTCCATACAAGTTTTCTTTGATATCTTCTATTCACTAAATATATACCATTCCTGTATTCCTCATATGCTCGTTCTACTGTTTTTCCATTAATTTTAGGCTGTAATCCCATTTTTTCTCCTTTCTAAAGCTATTTATTATCATTAAATTCTCCAAGTACTTCTCTCCATCTTGTCAGAACTTCTTTTCCCACAATCAATTCATCTATAAGTCCCATGTTAAGCGTATCAATAAATCTACACAAATAAGATTTTCCTTTTACCCAGAAAGTATAGTGACTATCAATAAACATTACATGATTCACCTGTTGTCCGGTTCTATCATATATTTCGTTAAACTCATATCCATCAAGTTCTGCTTCATATACAGCATCTGCAACTCTACTTCCAAATGATTTTGAATAATAATATTCTTTTATCTCCCACACTATTTGCGGATTATAAATAGATGGATATGCCCCATCAAACCTTCTTGATGATGCTCCAATAATCTTTCTATTATTCAACAGATACACAAGCCCTCTTGGATCTGGATTAAATTCTTCATCTCCACCAAGCATTTCTTCTGCTATCATGGTAATAATTGCGGTAAAATAATTTACTTTTTTGATCTCTTTGCGCTGTTTGTTCATGATTAGCTTACATTTATATTTTCCGCTATTTCTCATTTCTTCAAATATCTGTTTAGCCTCATCAACATCCATCAAATTTTTCTCAATTGTATTATTTAACAAGTCCGCTCTCATATTACAATATAAGACAGCTTTATTAATTCTATCCGGAGAAACTTCAATATTTTCTTTTTCACATAGTTTTTCTATTTGTTCTACTGTATAAGTTAAAACAATTCCTTTTCTAGAATACCCCAATTTTTCACTAATAAATCGTATAAAAAACCAAAATGATTTATCCTCTCTTCTAAATTCCTTAAATGCTCTCATATTGCTCTACCTCAACAAATAATTCTGATTTCTTCACCTGCAATGCATGTGAAATTTTATCTATATTTTCTAATGAAACATTTCGCTTACCAAGTTCTATATCACTTATATATGTTCTATGTAATCCACATAAGTCAGCCAACTCTTCTTGCGACATCTTCTTATTCTGACGTATTGTTCTAACAGCTTTTCCATAAGCGACACGTATTTCTTCATGCATTGCTTGACACCTCCAGTTAGTTAAATTATAATAGGATTGTAGACTTTGAGTCTACAGACTATAAGTTACACGTGAGGTTTGCGCAATGTCCAAAGTACCCGCATTACTAAAATGGATAGGTAATAAACAACGATTTGCAGAAACTATTATTTCATATATGCCTGAACACTTTAATGATTACTATGAACCTTTTCTAGGCAGCGGTGCTGTAATGGCCCAATTACTATACCAAAATAGTACAAATAATATTCCTATGTTTACTCATTCATATGCCAGTGATATCTTACCTTTTTTAATTGATATTTTTAATATCGTTAAAAACGATCCACAAAAAATAAAGGATTATTATTTAAAAGAAATACAAGAATATTACAAAAATCCGAATGATAAATACAATGAAATTAGAGATAGATTTAATAACAATCATAACGCTCTTGATTTTTGTCTTTTATCACGTACATGTTACTCCGGTATCATACGTTTTAGAAAAGCAGACGGATATATG
This sequence comes from Hominiventricola aquisgranensis, assembly GCF_040096225.1. Taxonomy (NCBI): domain Bacteria; kingdom Bacillati; phylum Bacillota; class Clostridia; order Lachnospirales; family Lachnospiraceae; genus Hominiventricola; species Hominiventricola aquisgranensis. The sequence goes on from NZ_JBBMFC010000037.1 coordinate 2,618, forward strand.
TCTACTCCTAAAGGTCCCCATAATCCAATCAAGCCTGAAACTTTTTCAAAGCGAGTGGATTTATGGCATAACCTTATAAAAAATTCGACATTTTCAACTATGTCCTTTGAAGAGTGTATGGATAAAGCACAATTTGGTGATGTTATTTATTGTGATCCTCCATATACACATAGTCAAGGTATTATTTACGGAGCTCAAACTTTTAATATTGAAGTTCTCTTTAATAAAATTGCCGAATGTAAGGCTAAAGGTGTTTACGTGATGCTATCAATCAATGGTACGCGCGAATCCAACAAAAAGGATATTTCTATCACACCTCCCGCCGACTTATTCAAAAGAGAAATCTACGTAAACTGCGGAACTTCAATGATTGATCGATTGCAAAACGCTGGACAAACCATGCAAAATGAAGTTGTACATGATAAATTATTTCTTACTTGGTAAATAAATTTTTTACAAGGAGATACTAAACATGAGTATCTCCTTTTTGATACTCTTTATTTTTCTAAAACAAATATATATTCATGTGCCAACATTAAAAATGCTTTTTTTATACTATTCCAGTATTCTGTAGTTTTACAATTATGTTGTTCTTTTATAATAATCTCTTTGAGTTTAAAACCAGCACTAGCAAATTTTTGCATAGAATTCATTCCCAAGGGTAACACATAACCTTTTTTTCGTATATCTCCAATCATAAAAGCACATATTCCTTGTTTCTTCAACACTCTATATGCTTCTTGCGCGACCTGTTCTAATTCATTCAAAAATTCATCATATTCTAAACATGAAATATCTCCTGGTATACACTCACTATATTGAATAATGTTTGCATATGGCGGATGTGTACAAATTAAATTGATACTTTCATCTTTTATGAATGATAAATTTTTTGCATTTCCGTGTTTTGTGAAAATTTTTGATTTTTCCTGACATATAAAATTTAGATTTGAATTAGATAATTTGATAGCTTCAGAATTAATATCAACACCAATTGCATTTCTCCCCAACAGTTTTGCTTCAATCAGTGTTGTTCCACTTCCCAGAAATTGATCCAGTATCCAATCTTCTTTCTTCGAATATCTTAAAATTAGATTTCTAGGAACATATGGAGACCAGTTACCTCTGTATTCTCCTGAGTGTGTGGCCCAATTTCCCCTTTGTGGAAAAGACCATATTGTTGTACTCTCTAACTTAAATTCATTTGGTGCTTCTTTTATAGGTATCTCCCCTTTCTTTTTATGTATTATACTTCCACATATAATGTCTGTCTATGAAAATTTTAAGTTCTAGTATTAAATACCTATAAATATTTCTAAATTTTACATAAAAAGGAAATCCTAAACACCTCAAGACTATTCTTTTTTATTATGTTCTATATTTATTTTTCCCCTCGACAGAAAAACCCTGGAAACCTTTCGGTCTCCAGGGTATCTTACGTTTGGACACAATGTTATCTTGCGATAACGATATATATAATTTTATCTGTTAATCAGTGATTACTCGATAACGGAAGCAACACGACCTGATCCTACAGTTCTACCACCCTCACGGATAGCGAAAGTAAGACCTTGCTCCATAGCGATCGGATGGATCAGCTCGATGGTCATCTCTACGTTGTCACCCGGCATACACATCTCGGTACCAGCCGGAAGCTCGCAAACACCAGTAACGTCAGTTGTTCTGAAGTAGAACTGCGGACGATAGTTGTTGAAGAACGGAGTATGACGTCCACCCTCATCTTTGGTCAGTACGTAAACCTGAGCGGTGAATTTGGTATGGCAGGTAACGCTGCCCGGTTTAGCTACAACCTGTCCACGAACGATATCTGTTCTCTGGATACCACGAAGCAGACAACCGATGTTATCACCAGCCTGAGCCTCATCAAGAAGTTTACGGAACATCTCGATACCGGTTACAACAGTCTTACGGGTCTCCTCTTTAACACCAACGATCTCAACCTCGTCGTTCAGATGAAGAACACCACGCTCTACTCTACCAGTAGCAACAGTACCACGACCAGTAATGGTGAATACGTCCTCAACCGGCATCAGGAACGGTTTGTCAGTTGCACGCTGCGGATCCGGGATATAAGAATCAACGGTATCCATAAGCTCCATGATCTTGTCTCCCCACGGTCCCATCGGATCCTCAAGGGCTTTCAGAGCGGAACCTTTGATGATCGGGCAATCATTGAATCCGTACTCCTCAAGCTGCTCGGTAACTTCCATCTCAACCAGCTCGATCAGCTCTTCGTCATCAACCATATCACATTTGTTCAGGAATACAACGATGTACGGTACACCTACCTGACGGGACAGAAGGATGTGCTCTTTAGTCTGAGCCATAACACCATCAGTAGCAGCTACTACAAGGATAGCGCCGTCCATCTGTGCAGCACCAGTAATCATGTTCTTTACATAGTCAGCATGGCCTGGGCAGTCAACGTGTGCGTAATGTCTTTTAGCGGTCTGATACTCTACATGTGCAGTAGAGATAGTGATTCCTCGCTCTCTCTCTTCCGGAGCTTTATCGATGTTAGCGAAATCAGTTGCCTCATTTCCCGGAACTCTTGCTGCAAGTACTGCAGTGATAGCTGCGGTCAGAGTAGTTTTACCATGGTCTACGTGACCGATGGTACCAATATTACAATGTGGTTTAGTTCTGTCGAACTTAGCTTTTGCCATTTTGTTTTCCTCCTTGAATAGATCAACTTTTCTACGTTTAAATACGCAATCAGCTAATTTTGATTATATTTCAAATAGGCTTGTTTTGCAAGCCTATTTGTATATTATTTTGCCTTTGCAGCAAGAACTTTCTCCTGAACGTTCTTCGGTACCGGCTCATATTTCTCGAAGAACATGGAGTAGTTACCACGTCCCTGAGTTCTGGAACGAAGGTCGGTAGCATATCCGAACATCTCTGCCAGCGGAACATAACCTTTGATCATCTTACCGCCGCCGATGTCTTCCATACCCTCGATACGACCACGACGGGAGTTGATATCACCGATAACATCACCCATGTAATCTTCCGGAGTAGTTACCTCAACCTTCATGATCGGCTCAAGAAGAACCGGAGCTGCTTTCTGCATAGCCTCTTTGAATGCAAGAGAACCAGCGATATGGAAAGCCATCTCAGAAGAATCGACCTCATGATAGGATCCGTCGTATACGTTAGCGTGAACACCAACTACCGGGAATCCACCAAGGATACCAGACTTCATAGCCTCTTCAATACCTTCGCCTACAGCCGGGATGTACTCCTTCGGAATAGCACCACCAACTACGGTAGACTCAAACTTGTAAGTCTCCTCTGCGTTAGCATCCATCGGCTCAAATTTAACTTTACAATGTCCGTACTGTCCACGTCCACCAGACTGTTTTGCATATTTGCTGTCTACATCAGCCGGTTTGGTAATGGTCTCTTTGTAAGCAACCTGCGGTGCACCTACATTAGCCTCTACCTTGAACTCACGAAGCAGACGGTCAACGATGATCTCCAGATGAAGCTCACCCATACCAGCAATGATAGTCTGACCAGTTTCCTGATTGGTATGTGCACGGAAAGTCGGGTCCTCTTCTGCCAGTTTTGCAAGAGACTCGCCAAGTTTGCCCTGGCCAGCTTTGGTCTTCGGCTCGATAGCCAGCTCGATAACCGGCTCCGGGAACTCCATAGACTCAAGGATTACCGGATGCTGCTCGTCACAGATGGTATCACCGGTAGTAGTTACCTTGAAACCAACTGCTGCTGCGATATCTCCAGAGTAAACCTTGTCAAGCTCTGCTCTCTTGTTAGCGTGCATCTGAAGGATACGTCCTACACGCTCTTTCTTATCTTTCGTGGAGTTGTACACGTAAGAACCAGAATTCATGGTTCCGGAGTACACACGGAAGAATGCCAGCTTACCTACGAACGGGTCAGCCATGATCTTGAATGCCAGTGCAGAGAACGGCTCTTCATCAGAAGAGTGTCTTACAACCTCATTTCCTTCCATATCCACACCTTTGATGGACGGGATATCGGTCGGAGCCGGCATAAACTCAAGAATTGCGTCCAGAAGTTTCTGAACACCTTTGTTTCTATATGCACTACCACAGCATACCGGAACAGCGGTACACTCACAGGTAGCTTTACGAAGAACAGCTTTCAGGTCCTCAACGGACGGCTCCTCTCCATCAAGATACTGCATCATCAGATCATCATCCAGCTCGCAGATCTTCTCTACCAGCTCGGTGTGATACAGTTCCGCATCATCTTTCATATCATCCGGGATATCAGTAATGCTGATGTCATCACCCTTATCATCATTATAGATGTAAGCCTGCATCTCGAACAGATCGATGATTCCCTTGAAATCATCCTCTTTTCCGATCGGCAGCTGCAGACAGATTGCATTCTTACCCAGACGGGTCTTGATCATCTCTACTGCATTGTAGAAATCTGCACCCAGGATATCCATCTTGTTGATGAATGCCATACGCGGTACATTGTAGGTATCAGCCTGACGCCATACGTTCTCAGACTGCGGCTCTACACCACCTTTTGCACAGAACACGCCGACAGCGCCGTCCAGTACACGAAGGGAACGCTCAACCTCTACGGTGAAGTCTACGTGGCCTGGAGTATCGATGATGTTGATACGATGCTCAAGCGCACCTTTCTTCGGCTTGCAGTGATCCTGCAGAGTCCAGTGACAGGTTGTAGCTGCAGATGTGATGGTAATACCTCTCTCCTGCTCCTGCTCCATCCAGTCCATGGTTGCAGTACCTTCATGAGTATCACCAATCTTATAGTTAACACCAGTATAATACAGAATACGCTCGGTCAGTGTGGTCTTACCAGCATCGATATGAGCCATAATTCCGATATTTCTGGTTCTCTCCAATGGATATTCTCTTTCAGCCAATGGATTTTCCTCCTTATACGAGTGGGCAAATCAGCTTGCGTACCCAGATTAGAATCTGTAGTGAGCGAATGCTTTGTTTGCCTCTGCCATTTTGTGCATATCTTCTTTTCTCTTCACAGCTGCACCAGTGTTGTTTGCTGCATCCATGATCTCGTTTGCCAGTCTCTCTTCCATGGTCTTCTCGCCTCTTTTACGGGAGAACATGGTGAGCCAGCGAAGTGCTAACGCCTGACGACGATCAGCTCTAACCTCGATAGGTACCTGATAGGTAGCTCCACCGATACGTCTTGCTTTTACCTCCAGAACCGGCATGATGTTGTTCATAGCCTCTTCAAATACTTCCAGAGCCGGCTTCTCAGCCTTTGCTTCTACTTTGGCAAATGCGCCGTATACAATCTTCTGTGCTACACCTTTTTTACCATCAAGCATGATGTTGTTGATGAGTTTGGTAACCACTTTGTTGTTGTACATCGGATCTGCCAGTACGTCTCTTTTCTGAGTATGTCCTTTACGTGGCACGTTACTTCCCTCCTTAATACATGTTTATCAGATCTCTCTGATAAGATTAATTCATAGGTACTCACATGTGTCGTTCTACGTGTGTCCGTGCCCGGTATTCCTCTATATCAAACCCGCAGTCATAGGTTCTTTTGATGAACCCTGGCACAAGGCGGCGCTTACGCGACGCCAACAATCATAGTTCTGTTTGTGATACTTGATTCTGTTATTAAATTACTTCTTAGCGTCTTTCGGTCTCTTAGCTCCGTATTTGGAACGTGCCTGACGTCTCTTAGCTACACCAGCGGTATCCAGTGTACCACGAACGATGTGATATCTGGTACCCGGAAGGTCCTTTACTCTTCCTCCACGGATCAGAACAACGCTGTGCTCCTGAAGGTTGTGTCCCTCACCTGGGATATAGCTTGTTACCTCAATACCGTTGGAAAGACGTACTCTGGCGATTTTACGAAGAGCAGAGTTCGGTTTCTTCGGGGTTGCGGTCTTAACTGCGGTGCACACACCACGTTTCTGCGGTGCAGATGCATCGATCGGTCTCTTCTTCAGAGAGTTAAATCCTTTCTGAAGTGCCGGTGCCGTAGACTTCTTAACAGATGTCTGTCTACCTTTTCTTACTAACTGGTTGAATGTTGGCATTCCTTTCACCTCCTGATGAATTGTGATGACTGCTGTTTTTCAGACTTGCTGAATACATGCCTAAACACGCATGCTTGTTTATTATATTAAATTGAGTTTTGCTTGTCAAGCGGTTTTATAGAAAAAACATGGATATTTCAACAAAATATCCATGCTTTTCCGGTCATCATCACCACTGTTTTCTCGGTGAATATGCATCATACAGTTTCATGGTTTCTTCAATGCTTCGAAGTCCCCCCACAGAGTCCCCAGCTGACAGATTTGCCGCTGCGGATGCCGCTGCAATCTTCAGCGCTTCATCCATAGACAGCTTCTTATATATAGAATACAAGATTCCGGCACAGAACGAATCTCCAGCTCCTACCGTTCCTACAATATATCCATCCGGCAGCTTCAGAGACGGCTCTTCCACATAATTGCCTTCGCTGTCCACTGCGCATCCCATTTCCGGGGCGTGAAGCACGCAGCATTTCTGAACACCCATCGTCATAAGCTTGCGTGCCGCTTTTTCCATGGCATCCCGATTAAGGCTTCCATCTTCTCTCCGAAGCTCCATCTCTGCCAGCTCACCACCCTCGATCTCATTGACGATCAGATAATCCACATATTTCAGGGAAGGAATCACATAACGCTGCATTTCTTCTTTATCATTCATGGATGCCACATCCATAGCTGTGACCAGTCCCTTTTCTTTCAGATCATGGAAGGCTTTTACCAGATCAGTCCCGTACTTTTCGTTTGGTTTGTTTAATGCATCCAGGATACCACCGTACCCAAGGAGAATGATGCTGCCTTCCTCATTTTCAATCTGCAGATTCTTCTCATCGAAAATCCGGTTCACACCACGATCCGAGAAAAATGTTCTCTCTCCTGTGTGTTTCACTGTCATTACATCCGAAAATCCTGTTACATCTTTGTCCGTCTCCTGAATCATAGAAATATCAATGCCATGCTTCTCAAGTTTTTTCTTAATAAATGCTCCATTCGCATCTTTCCCCACTAAAGCAACACTTTTTACTTCTATAGACGGATCAAGTGCTTTGACTCCCACCGCCGTATTTGCAGCGCATCCTCCCACCCCATAGGATACATCAGAAATATCTGCGAACATTCCTTTTTTCGGATAATGATCAATCATCTTAATACAGTCTGCCACCAAAGTCCCCGCAATAATAACCCCTGCCATATGAATATCCCCCACTATTTTGAAATATTTTCTCTTCTCCTATTATAATCTTTTTCCTTTAAAATTCAATAATATTAAAATCGGACTTCTTCCAAAGAATATGTTGGTGGTTAAAGTCGCTATATGATAAAATACTCCTATCAGTCAAATAAAAGAGGTATTTATGATAAAAGTATTGTTAAGAGGAATTTTAAAACCGTTATCTTTTCTGCCTGCGCTGTTTATGATGTATGTGATCTTCTCTTTTTCTGCGCAGCCCGGAACAGTCTCTGGAAGCCTGAGTTATAAAGTCAGTGAAATTATTGTAGAATCTGCCAATGATGCCTTCGAACTGCATTGGTCTGACGCTGAAGTTGTTCACTATACTGATCGAATTCATCACACAGTCCGTAAGATTGCACATGTAACAGAATATTTTCTGCTAGCTATATCTATATCCTTTCCACTCTATGTATATGGAGTCCGCGGTATCTGGCTACCACTGTTAGCCGGATTTCTGTGTGTTGGATTCGCCGGACTGGATGAATATCACCAGTCTTTCGTGGCAGGGCGCAGTCCTTCGGTCAGAGATGTTGGCATCGACAGCATCGGCATCTTTATTGGCATTCTGATGGTACAGTTCTTCTGTTTCCTTGGAAGAATCACCATTTTTCGGCCTCTGGCGAAGCATAAGAAACGCATATGACAATCTTCATTCATTCCACATGTTCGATTATGTTTACAAAAAAATCCCCCAGGATCTTACGACCCCAGGGGATTTGTATCTCTTATTCTTCTGTTGAAACTGTTTCTTCAGAAACTTCTGCATCAGCATTAGTCTCTGCATCTGTATTCTCATCCAGTTCAATAGTTTCTGCCGGTTCATCCGTCTCTTCTGCAAAACTCAGAGCATCTTCATCCTGGAAGTCTGTACTCAGTTTTACGTCACGATAACGTTTCATACCTGTACCAGCCGGGATCAGTTTACCGATGATTACGTTCTCTTTCAGACCAATCAGCGGGTCAACCTTGCCCTTGATAGCAGCTTCTGTAAGAACCTTGGTGGTCTCCTGGAAGGATGCTGCTGACAGGAAGGAATTGGTTGCCAGAGATGCCTTGGTGATACCAAGCAGTACCTGTTTACCTTCTGCCGGCTGTTTGCCTTCTTCGAGCAATCTTTCGTTTTCATCTGCATAGTCAAGAATATCAACCAGAGTTCCCGGAAGGAAATCACTGTCTCCGTTATCCTCTACGCGTACTTTCTTCAGCATCTGACGAACGATCATCTCAATATGCTTATCATTGATCTCAACACCCTGAAGACGATATACACGCTGTACCTCCTGAAGCAGGTAATCCTGAACAGCACGTACACCTTTGATCTTCAGAATATCATGCGGGTTGATACTACCTTCCGTCAGTGCATCACCAGCCTCTACAGTAGTTCCATCCATGATCTTGATTCTGGAATCAAACGGGATCAGGTAAGTCTTGGACTCGCCAGTCTCATTATTAGTAATGATGACTTCACGTTTCTTCTTCATATCATTGATGGTCGCAAGTCCGCCGATCTCAGTTACGATTGCAAGTCCCTTCGGTTTTCTGGCCTCGAAAAGCTCCTCGACACGGGGAAGACCCTGTGTGATATCTCCACCGGCTACACCACCGGAGTGGAAGGTTCTCATGGTCAGCTGTGTACCAGGCTCACCGATGGACTGAGCAGCAATAATACCAACAGTCTCACCAACCTGTACTGCTTCACCGGTTGCCATGTTCGCACCGTAGCACTTCGCACACACACCAATGTGGGATTTACAGGTCAGAGCGGTACGGATCTTGATCTTATCAAGCGGGTTGCCATCTTTATCCACACCTTTTGCTACAACGATAGCTGCACGCTTCGGTGTGATCATATGATTTGCTTTTACAAGAATGTTGCCATCTTTATCACAGATATCAGAGCATGCAAAACGTCCTGTAATACGCTCCTGCAGAGACTCGATCATCTCTTTTCCGTCAGTGAAAGCACTTACTTCCATTCCCGGAATCTCATCTTTGCCCTCTGCACAGTCTGTCTCACGAACGATCAGCTCCTGAGATACATCAACCAGACGTCTGGTCAGGTAACCAGAGTCAGCGGTACGAAGAGCGGTATCGGACATACCTTTACGTGCTCCATGAGCAGACATGAAGTACTCCAGTACGTCAAGACCTTCACGGAAGTTGGATGTAATAGGCAGCTCGATGGTATGACCAGTTGTATCAGCCATCAATCCACGCATACCGGCAAGCTGTTTGATCTGTTTATCAGAACCACGGGCACCGGAGTCAGCCATCATGAAGATGTTATTGTATTTATCCAGACCATCCATCAGCGCTTTTGTAAGAACTGCGTCAGTATCTTTCCAGGTCTCAACAACCTCTTTATAACGCTCTTCCTCAGTGATCTTACCACGTTTGTAGTTACGGGTGATTTTATCAACCGTATCCTGTGCTTCTTTGATCAGCTGCGGTTTCTGCGGCGGCACAGTCATATCGGAAATAGATACGGTCATAGCCGCTCTGGTGGAATATTTATATCCAGTAGCCTTGATGTCATCCAGAACCTCAGCGGTCTTGGTTGCACCATGGGTATTGATAACTTTCTCAAGGATCTGTTTCAGGCCTTTCTTTCCTACCAGGAAATCAACCTCCGGTTTCAGCTCGTTACCCGGAATGGTACGATCTACAAATCCAAGATCCTGCGGAAGAATCTCATTGAACAGGAAACGTCCCAGTGTAGACTCTTCAGTACCTGTCAGAACAGTTCCGTCCGGCATTCTCTTGGATACACGAACTTTGATACGGCTCTGAAGGGTGATCACTTTATTCTCATAAGCCAGAATTGCTTCATTAACGCTCTTGAAGAATTTGCCTTCTCCACGTGCTCCCGGTCTCTCCTGAGTCAGATAGTAGATACCAAGGACCATATCCTGTGAAGGAACGGCTACCGGACCACCATCGGACGGTTTCAGCAGGTTGTTCGGGGAGAGCAGCAGGAAACGGCACTCTGCCTGTGCTTCCACTGACAGCGGCAGATGGACAGCCATCTGGTCTCCGTCGAAGTCTGCGTTGAATGCAGTACATACCAGCGGATGCAGCTTGATTGCCTTACCTTCTACCAGGATCGGCTCAAATGCCTGGATACCCAGACGATGCAGTGTAGGAGCACGGTTCAGCATAACCGGATGCTCTTTAATAACGTCTTCCAGTACATCCCATACTTCTGCCTGGAGACGCTCTACCATTTTCTTAGCACTCTTGATATTATGAGCAGAACCATTTGCAACCAATTCTTTCATAACGAACGGTTTGAACAGCTCGATTGCCATCTCTTTCGGCAGACCACACTGATAGATCTTAAGCTCCGGTCCGACAACAATAACGGAACGTCCAGAGTAGTCAACACGCTTACCAAGTAAGTTCTGACGGAAACGTCCGGATTTACCTTTCAGCATATCAGACAGGGACTTCAGCGCTCTGTTTCCAGGTCCGGTTACCGGACGGCCTCTTCTTCCGTTGTCGATCAGTGCGTCAACAGCTTCCTGAAGCATACGTTTCTCATTGCGGACAATGATATCTGGTGCACCAAGATCCAACAGTCTCTGCAGACGGTTGTTTCTGTTGATGATTCTTCTGTACAGGTCATTCAGGTCAGATGTTGCAAAACGTCCACCGTCAAGCTGTACCATCGGACGAAGATCCGGCGGAATTACCGGGATCACATCCATGATCATCCATTCCGGTTTATTTCCAGACTCACGAAATGCTTCTACTACTTCCAGTCTCTTGATGATACGGGCACGTTTCTGTCCGGATGCAGTCTTGAGACCTTCTTTTAACTCTTTGGAATCTTTCTCAAGGTCGATGGACTGCAGCAGCTCCTTAATGGACTCTGCACCCATGCCTACACGGAAAGCACCCGGCTCCGGATACTTTTCCTTCATGTCCTGATATTCTTTCTCAGACAGAACCTGTTTGTACATCAGCTCGGTCTTACCTGCATCCAGTACGATATAGGATGCAAAATACAGGACTTTTTCCAGTGTTCTGGGAGACAGATCCAGGATCAGTCCCATACGGCTGGGGATTCCTTTGAAATACCAGATGTGAGACACCGGAGCAGCCAGTTTAATATGGCCCATACGCTCACGGCGCACACTGGATTTGGTGACTTCCACGCCGCAACGGTCGCAGACAACACCTTTATATCTGATCTTTTTGTACTTTCCGCAATGGCACTCCCAGTCCTTGCTCGGACCGAAGATACGCTCACAGTACAGACCATCTTTCTCCGGTTTGAGCGTACGATAGTTGATCGTCTCAGGCTTGGTTACCTCTCCGTGAGACCATCCAAGGATGGTCTCCGGAGACGCCAGCCCGATCTTGATCGCATCGAAGCTCATCGGCTGATAATTATCATTATTCGTTACTTCCGGCATGAGCGGCACCTCCTCTATTCATCATATCCCATATCTTCATCTGCATCGACAGACTCGTCATCATCGTAGTCGTCATCTTCGCTGACGTCTACCAGCTCTTCGCCATCGAACTCCTGCTTGCTGAAGCCATGGTCTCCAAAGGATTCATCATTGTTATTGTTAAAACGTCTGCTGTCGCCTTCCAGGATAGAACGGATATCAACATCACCATAATCAATGTTCTCACCAAGCTCTACCTCTGTGTTATCTTCACGCAGCACACGTACATCCAGTCCAAGTGCCTGCAGCTCTTTAAGCAGTACCTTGAAGGACTCCGGAATACCTGCCTCCGGAATATTGTCGCCCTTGATGATTGCTTCGTAGGTCTTCACACGTCCGATCACGTCGTCGGATTTTACTGTCAGGATCTCCTGCAGTGTGTAGGAAGCACCATAAGCCTCAAGAGCCCATACCTCCATCTCTCCGAAACGCTGTCCACCAAACTGAGCTTTACCACCCAGCGGCTGCTGTGTTACCAGAGAGTACGGTCCAGTAGAACGTGCATGGATCTTATCATCTACCAGATGATGCAGTTTCAGGTAATGCATGTGACCGATTGTTACCGGGCTATCGAATTCCTCACCAGTACGGCCATCACGCAGACGAACCTTTCCATCACGGGAGATCGGAACACCTTTCCATAATTTTCTGTGTTCTCTGTTCTCAGACAGATAATCCAGAACATCCGGAAGAAGATCTTCTCCATGTTTTCCAACAAATGTCTCGCCGGCCCACAGCTTGCCATCAGCAGTCTGATCCAGACCTTTTGCCTTCCACTCTGCAGCTTCTGCATCATCAAACGGCAGATTTGCATAATCATTTGCCAGATCAAGGGTATCCATAATATCATGCTCGTTTGCACCATCAAATACCGGAGTAGATACATTGAAACCAAGCGCTTTTGCAGCAAGGCTCAGATGAATCTCCAGGACCTGTCCAATATTCATACGGGAAGGTACACCCAGCGGGTTCAGCACGATATCCAGCGGACGACCATTCGGCAGGAACGGCATATCCTCAACTGGAAGTACACGGGAAACGACACCCTTGTTTCCGTGACGACCTGCCATCTTATCACCAACGGAGATCTTTCTCTTCTGTGCAATATAAATACGAACTGCCTGATTTACTCCCGGAGACAGCTCATCGCCATTCTCTCTGGTAAATACTTTGGCATCTACAACAACTCCATACTCACCGTGCGGTACTTTCAGAGAGGTGTCACGCACTTCTCTTGCCTTCTCACCGAAGATCGCACGCAGCAGGCGCTCCTCAGCAGTCAGCTCAGTCTCTCCCTTCGGAGTTACCTTACCAACCAGGATATCGCCGGCACGAACCTCTGCACCAATACGAATGATTCCTCTGTTGTCCAGATCTTTCAGTGCATCATCACCGACACCCGGAACGTCTCTGGTGATCTCTTCCGGTCCAAGCTTGGTATCACGGGACTCTGCCTCATATTCCTCAATATGGATAGATGTATATACATCATCCATAACCAGTCTTTCACTTAACAGTACCGCATCCTCGTAGTTATAACCTTCCCAGGTCATGAATCCGATCAACGGGTTCTTACCAAGAGCGATCTCTCCGCCGGAAGTGGACGGACCATCTGCGATTACCTCGCCTGCAGCCACACGATCTCCCTTGAATACGATCGGTCTCTGGTTGTAGCAGTTGCTCTGGTTACTTCTGGAGAACTTGGTCAGGTGATATACATCACGAACACCGTTATCCTGACGGATTACGATCTCGTTGGAGACAGCACGCTCAACAGTACCTGGATTCTTCGCAACAACGCAGACACCAGAGTCAACAGCAGTCTTCTCTTCCATACCAGTACCTACGACCGGTGCCTCTGTCAGCATCAGCGGAACGGCCTGACGCTGCATGTTGGATCCCATCAGAGCTCGGTTAGCATCGTCATTCTGCAGGAACGGAATCAGAGCGGTAGCCACAGAGAATACCATCTTCGGGGATACGTCCATGTAATCAAACATGGTCTTATCATATGCCTGAGTCTCCTCACGGAAACGTCCAGATACACTGTTTCTGAGGAAATGTCCCTCTGCATCCAGTGCCTCGTTTGCCTGTGCTACATGGTAATTATCCTCTTCATCAGCAGTCATGTAAACAACCTCGTCGGTTACACGGGGATTCTGAGGATCTGTTTTATCAATTTTACGGTACGGAGCCTCTACGAATCCATACTCGTTGATTCTTGCATAGCATGCCAGAGAGTTGATCAGACCGATGTTCGGTCCCTCAGGAGTCTCGATCGGGCACATTCTTCCATAATGAGAGTAGTGTACGTCTCGAACCTCGAATCCTGCACGGTCACGGGACAGACCACCAGGTCCAAGTGCGGACAGACGTCTCTTATGAGTCAGCTCACCCAGCGGGTTGTTCTGGTCCATGAACTGGGACAGCTGGGAAGAACCAAAGAACTCTTTAACAGCTGCAGTCACCGGTTTGATATTGATCAGGGTCTGCGCGGAAATGCTCTCCGGATCCTGAGTTGTCATACGCTCGCGAACCACTCTTTCCAGACGGGAAAGACCAATACGGTACTGGTTCTGAAGAAGTTCACCTACGGCACGGATACGACGGTTGCCCAGATGGTCAATATCGTCCTTATTTCCAAGACCATACTCCAGATGCATATTATAGTTAATAGATGCCATAATATCATCCTTGGTAATATGCTTCGGAATCAGCTCGGAAATCTCTCTTTCGATTGCTTCTTTCAGCTCTTCAGCGTCTGTGTACTCTCCAAGAAGCTTCTCCAGCACCGGATAATATACAGACTCTTTGATTCCCATCTCATGGAGATCGAAATCTACATATTTGCTCAGGTCAACCATACGGTTGGAGAGCACTTTGATATTACGTTCCTCACCTTTTACCCAGATAAACGGAACGCCGGAATCCTGCAGTTTTACTGCAAGATCATGATCGATCTTGGTATCTGCTTCTGCGATGATCTCACCAGTAGAAGCATCTACTACATCTTCAGCCAGCACCTGACCGCATACACGGTTCTTCAGATGAAGCTTCTTATTGAATTTATAACGGCCAACCTTTGCCAGATCATATCTCTTCGGATCGAAGAACATACCTGTGATCAGAGACTCTGCGCTCTCTACTGCCAGAGGCTCACCCGGTCTGATCTTTTTGTACAGCTCAAGCAGACCCTCCTGATAGCTCTCAGAAGTGTCTTTTGTTAAAGATGCAAGGATCTTCGGCTCTTCACCAAACAGATCGATAATCTCTGCATTTGTACCGTATCCGAGTGCACGGATCAGCACAGTGATCGGCACTTTACGGGTTCTGTC
>NZ_JBBMFC010000038.1:0-17700 GCF_040096225.1 Hominiventricola aquisgranensis
TACCAATCTCTGGGCCTGGCTGCATAGGAAATGATATCTTTGAGATAAATGTGTCAACCAATATTGACAATATCATTATGTATATTACGTGTCTGAATATATACTTTTCCATTGCCGTGGAAAGCATTGACTAAACCTTCACCTGTGGTAAAGCCAAATGTACCTGAAGCTACTTTAATCTCATAATTTAAGGAATCATCCCACGCTACTACGTGTTCATTGTCAATCGTGATAGGATGATCTTCATCTACATCAATTTCTAAGATATCCCCAAATGCACTGACCATAACATCACCTTGTCCAAACGTGTGCATCACAAAGAAACCTCCTGAACCACCAAATAAGGCCTTTCCAACGCTTTGCGATTTCATTTCATAAGACACACTTCCATCGCAAGCTAAAAAGACACCGTTATTCAAATAGTAATGTTGATTTGGTTGTACTTTTAAACATGTAATTTTACCTGGAATGGCAGGTGCAATGCCTAAAAAGGCGTTGGAACTTGTTCCTGTAGCTTCTGTAATAAACATGCTTTCTCCACTTGTAAGACTTCTTCCAATGGCTCCAAGAACGCCTCCCAGGCCTTTTTTGTTGCTGTTCATTTTTCCTTCGATAGAAACATTTGACATATAAGCCATAGAACCTCTTTCGATTTTTACGGTTTCATGAGTTTGTAAATGAATTTCGGCAATAGGACAATCTGAATCGCCTTTGATTATATAGTCCATAATAGACCTCCTTTTCTTTTATTACATTCATTATATCATACCATTGTACAATGACATCATATTTCATCTAACCTTGTAAAAAAAGTCAAATTCCCGCTGAAAATCTTGATCATCGGCAACGTTAACCGTCTTTACTTTGCTCATAATATTCATATAGTGTTGAATATCCTGTGACCTTTTTTCAAGATTATCCAATGCTTTCTCAATGTCATGATTCATTTATTATCCCTCTGATCAATCCTCATTCCACATTCTTCGTTCTTCCCGGCGACGCTCTTCTTCCTCTTCTTCCTCGCGGCGATACTCACTGTCATCCCAGTTATAAACGTATTCACCACGATCTATACTGAAGCCGTCTCTTTCTATATATTCATATTCGCCGGAATCATAATTGAATGTATATTTTGCCATGGCTTATTCCTCCTCCAAAACAAATGTCAGCATATCATATGCTGCCTGTTTCTTCGCATCTTTCTTAGACGAAGATCTTCCATGGGTTACAGTATCTTTTTCTTTTATAGAGCATTTACAATTCCAAACCGGATTACCATCTTCGTCATGTGTTTCTTTGAAGTCATATTGAGGGATGGAGAAATAGCCTCTTCTGGCAAGGATCTCCAACTGCCCGATGGAATCATTATAATTCGGATCATCAATCTCATCTCTAATAGAAAAGAGCATATCCTCATCTTTCAGATATTCATACGCCAATCTCGATGCGTCCATCCTGGCCAGATTCTTTGATCTGCCGTATCCGACGAAATGATAATCAATTCCCGGTATTTGAACTTCACACGCAAAGTGCGTATCCTGCTCCGCTTTTCCATATATACACATATGATGCCTTGGCATATACCATGTACCCTGCATGGAAGTAGGATAGAAACAGTGAAGTGGAATGTTTCCTGAATTAGCCGATGACCAAGCTTGTATCTCAGCCACATAGTTTACGTCTTCATCAAACATGAGCTCGCCTGGATTCAGCATAACATTCATGCTATCCTGTAATGCTTCAATATCCCAATTTGAATCCAAGGCTATCGCACCAAGAATCGCTTCAAACAGATCCTCTTTAACCGATAGTGAATCCTGAATGTTTTTCTCCACATCTCCTTTTCCCATTATCAGATAGTAGGCTATCCCTAAGTTGTCGATTGCATCTGCAAGAGTGTTCTTTTGAACCAATTGCTTCTTAATCTCAGTTAATTCTCCCTCATCCAAATCAGAAATAAAGGTTCCCGTTTCCTCGGTCTTACCCCACTTTTCCCAGTTCTGATACTTCTTTGAATAATGGCCGAATTCCTCGGAGAGCTGCTTCACGACAACAAAATCCAATGCCTTGTCTCCGATAAATTCAAGGACCTCATTATCCTGTCCTCCATTTTCCATTGAATAGGAGCGACGAGTAAATGCTTGAACAAGCAGCTCCTGGTTTTTGAACGTGTATCCAATTTGATCTTGGATAAATTTGATTTCTTTCTCGTCCATAAAAAAAGACCTCCTAGTATTTATACTAAAAGGCATAAAGATAGTCTGGCAGAAAATCCACGTATCCCGGGTACGCTGAATAAGCCAGACATGATAGATTAAATTTGATTCCTTGTTCTTGAGAGTTTACCGATGCTCACTTTCATAAGCAAAGATAAACATGCATAAACAATGTCTCATATTTAACTTATTATGCCTTTTTCAAATAAAGATTAACACACTTCAAATAGAAACACAAGATATTATAAAAGCATTTAAGGGTTCGAGACATGCTCAAACCCTTAATGTATACGGATTTCAGAGTGCGCCAATTTTTTCAATCAGCATATCACACCAATCCTGCACTGTTATGACAGCCAGCAAAAGAGCCATGATAGCTGCAAAGATCAGAGACATAAGAAAGACATCTGACCATCTCTTGCAGACAAGATAATATATAATACCGCCTCCTACAATCATAGTAAGAAGCTTAAATCCTACCAATACTTTATTATGGAAACAATATGGGCAACCTGTTTTATTTATTGTGCTGCTCTTAACAGCAGCTTCCCACTCGTGTCCTTTCTCACATCTCCAAATCACTTTCTTATGAGAACCAATAGAAACTTCTGTCGGTTTTATCTTATTCTTTTCCGACCACTCCGAAACAAGCTCCGGATGTACTTCTGCTAAACTGTTATTCATAGCCAAACCTCAACCTCCTTGTGCTTAGAGTATATGAAGTTTGGCTTCATCTTGTAGTTTGCGAATATCCGTATAAATAGAAAAAACCCTTTGAGAAAAGGATTTCTCCTCTCTCAAAGGGCAAGTTGGCAAACTGAAATTTGTTTGTTTCTCCTTCCCTTTTCGCGAAAACAGGCTCGATGGAATTTGCTAATTCTCGTCAAACAGGACATGACTGTTTGTATCGCTATGGCAAACACAGTAGGAACAAACACTATTTGTTCCTGTATCTTTACAGGGGCATACATATTTCGTCTTTTCAGAAGTAGCAATGCATTTCCAGTGTGTTGCTTGCTGAGGGTGCATGGGACGTTTCTGCACAAAAGTAAGGTAAATACATGCAATAATAATCCATTTATGTCCGATGGGGCAATCAGCCATGTATATATCCAAGTATCGCTGAAGCGCTTCCTTTAAATTATAGACAGATTTTATATCTATCTCAAAATTTTCAACAGGCGCATTTTTCATAGAGAGCAAAACATCTCTGTTAAAAGAACTGATTATCAGCGACGAATCACCGTGCTTCAACCTATTCCATTCATCGGTGGTTATCGCTTCCATTAGTTTATTCTGTAATTCCTGTACCTGCATATTTTGTCCCCTCCTTACCCAAAAGCAAGTCCACGAAAATGTTACTGTATTTTTGCCGTTGTTGTACTTTATCCCGGCAGCTTTCGCAAGCACATAGATATTGAAACCATAACCCTCTATGGCGTGATGTAGATACTCTGAAAAGTCTATTCAAAAAAGTCTTTGTGCGCGATCTTGTGTCCAGGTTCGGCCATGAGGAACTGCTCATCCCACTGACCACTTACCAGCTTTTCCAGCAGGTGGTTGCTGCCCACAGTATAGTCCAAATCGCATTTTATCAAATCTGCACTGCGCTGAGCCATCTCAACAAATGCTTCACTGTAGCAATCAGCCATACCAGTATCCACGATATCCAGATAACTGTAATTTGTGAACCACATATCAAACAAGTAACGAGCTTCCTCTGTGCCGTGTTTTTCACTGGCTTGCTGGAACATCAACTCTGGAGAGAATTTGTCTGGGTCGCCGTCCAGCATGTACATATGCCCCATCTGCTTTAAGTTTGGGTGGTAGACATCGTCCGTATGGAGTAGCAAAGAAATGCAGTCATCCACTCGGGGCAGGACAATTCTGCGATCTGCAGTCACCGCATCCCAAGACCCGCCGCAGAAGCCCATGGCAACCAAAACAGTATCCACTTCCTTCGGAAGAGAGGCAATGGTTTCCAGAATATGTGAACGCATGACAGCAGGCTCTTCATGATATTTTTGCTTCAGCCAGATTACAGGATATGTTGTACCAGCCGTTTTCTGTGCCGCAGCTACATAAACTTCCAAAGATTCACAAGATAAAATGACAGTGTTCATGTATGATCTCCTAATATGGTTTTAGATACTCCTCCGTCAAATACCAATTGAGATTTCACCTGTTTTAAGAGATTTAATAACTGTTATATTTTGTTATTAAATTCTCCGCAAACCCTTGAAAACACTGGATTTGTCACAGGTGAGTTTTCCCTTATTGTTTCCCTTGTGTTATATCGTCCCACCAGTGTTTACGAACTCTGATAAGGGCAAATACAAGGGCAAGAAAAATCTATAAAACAGTATAACACAAAATAAAAGTGACATGGTGAACTGATTAAAATGCTTCTAATTTTATTACAAATGATTGACAGAACGATAAGGAGATTTGATACGATGAGAACGATATTTGCAGAATACAATCCACACAGAAACAGCATTGATGTATATACCAGTGCTGGCTATATGCTCCGCATTGACTGTGGGAAACAGAAAAGAATTTAAAAACAACATCCGGATCAGATTGTGCATTAAATGCACTTGCTATTGATAAACCGCTGGAATATGCAAAATTATATCTTGATGGAACAATGCAGATATTGGTTGATGCAGAAGATTCATTAGAACTATGGTGATTTTTTCAACAGCACTAAAGTTACTTTTTTCAACATCGTTATTGAGAATAGTCATTTTACCGTGCATATATTCAATATCTTTTTATCCATTATAATGAAATCAAGGGCTGGTCTAATGCCAGCCCTACAAAAATGAAATTTACATAGAAAATAAATTTACAATTTTTCCAATATAAACCTGTTATCAACAAATACAAAAATAATTTATTATCGTATCTATTGATATGATACGTATTTCAAAGAGTTACCAGAAGTTTTTGAAAACTTTTTCCCTTGTGATATTTATCTAAAGCTCCTAATTTTATACTGATACATCATTAGTTTCATACTGGTATGTAATCAACTGGTTCAAGTTTGTCTAATTCATATCCTGTATAACTATAAACCTGATGATATGCTTCGTATTTCATCTTTGATTCCTCTGTTACTTGAGAACTCTCACAGCCATCTTGTGTTGAGCAATAATAGATATGCTTATAGAGATTTTTCCCATTATTACTTACATTTAAAGCATTCTGCATCAACACCTTTGTTTCTTCATCCACGCCATCTACCGTTATCTCATAACTGTATGGATCGACAGTAAAAGTACAATCTATCGTAATAGAAGATGTATCGACACCAGCCTACTTTAAAATATTTGAAATCTGCGAATTTACGCCATTTATTTTTCCTGTCCGGCACATCTGCATCTCATAATTATATGCAATCCTACGCTCTGTATCAGTCAGATTCACTATCTTAATAATCACCGAATCTGTCATTGACTCCTGTTTCATACGAATACCATCGTGTAAATACAGACATATTACTCAGGAAATCTTTGACTTTGGAATTGTCTTTCCATCATAAATATAAACAGCATTTATGCGATCCATATAGCGACCATCTGCCAGTAAATAGACCGTAGTCTCATCACCCCTTTGATTAACCAGTTCTTCGACATCCGGCCAATTATCCTTATTCTCGAATTTTCAGTTGATGAACTTGAATCATCCATTGACGGTTCATCCGTGAGCTGTACTACCTCTTGTTCCTTCGCCTCTGTTTGCTCCATATTATTATCTTCTGCTGTTGCAAGCTCACTATTATCTCCGCTCGCAACGACCTGCTCTGTACTGTTTCCGGTTTTAGTCATAATTCCGGTTTCCTGCTGCCCACATGCGGTCAATGAACATACCATAATTACAGAAATCATCAAAAGTGACTTATTCTTCATATCTTTTTTCTTCATCCATCTAATTTACATTACTTTTTGCCATATCGCGCACAAAGGAATATACCTTTTCTGACCACTGCCATACATCCAGCTTATCATGACTCAGGCAAAACGCTCTGTCTGACAACTGTTCTGGCATAACTTTCATTATTTGATCCTTGTATTCAGACGGAATGACAATCATATGCACATAATTAGCCAGCTTCACTTCATCTTTTACCTTAACCGGTAAAAAGCCATCGTAATGTCCTTCATTTCATTATCACTTACGTTCGGATAATCTGATAAGGCTTTGTATAAAACGCCATCCCATAATTCTGTGAACTCATGGTTTCCTATATTTATCTTCATATTGTTATCACCTGTCTTAGGATTCTCCTAATTCTAGAATTTTTTCTCCTGTCTGCGGATCTTCGATCCCGAGCAAAGATAAAATCAATGCCATTCGCATATATTTTCCGTTCTGTACCTGCTGAAAATAAGCCGCTCTGCTGTCACCATCCACATCGTAAGCAATCTCATCAACACGTGGCAGCGGATGCAGTACCGGCATATCTTCCTTTGCCAGATGCAGTTTTTCCCGATTGAGAATATAAGTATCTTTCAGACGGATATAATCCTCTTCATTGAAAAAACGTTCTTTCTGTACTCTCGTCATATAAAGAACATCCAGCTTGGGAAGGCTATCTTCCAGACTGGATACTTCCTCATACGGCGTATGCGTCGGCTCTAATGTTTCATCCACAAGATAATCTGGGATTCTGAGTTCTTCCGGCGAGATAAAATAGAATTTATTTCCTGTATGGCGCACCAGGCTCTTTACTAGCGAGTGCACCGTTCTTCCGAACTTCAAATCTCCGCAGAAACCGATGGTCAGATTGTCGAGTCTACCAAGTCTCTGGCGAATAGTCATCAGATCGATCAAAGTCTGTGTTGGGTGATTATGTCCGCCATCCCCGGCATTAATGACCGGGATTTTCGAATACATGGACGCACAAAGCGGTGCCCCTTCCTTCGGATGGCGCATGACAATGATATCTGCATAACAACTAACGACCCTTACCGTATCCGCAATTGTCTCCCCTTTGGAAACGCTCGATTGGTCCGCCCCTGCGAATCCAATCGTCTGTCCACCAAGACTGAGCATTGCCGATTCAAAAGAAAGCCTCGTTCTGGTACTTGGCTCGTAAAAAAGTGTTGCAAGCTGTCTGCCGTCTGCTGCATGTGCATAAGCTTTTGGGATTTGCAGCAATCCTGTCTGCGAAATCCAGCACTTCATACGTTTCTTCTACTGTAAAATCCAAAGGACTTATCAAATGTCTCATAACCACTCTCCTTTTGTTAAATACTGACTTCTCTCTGCACCTACGGATATGAACTGTATTTCATGCTGCAGAAGATCCTCTAACGTCTCTACATACGTTTTGGCTGCATCCGGCAGTTCATCATAGGTTACGCAACCGCTGATGTCTGTCTGCCAGCCGGGAAGCATTCTCACAGTTGGTACATATTCTTCTAGATCCTCTATCGGATCAAAATCCGTCACTTCCTGATTTCCCTTTTTGTAACCTACAATCACAGGGATTTCTTTCATCATACTGAGCACATCAAGCTTAGTTAATGCAATCTTGTCCGCGTTCTGACACTTTAATCCATACCGGCTTGCAACTGCATCAAACGGTCCTACACGGCGCGGACGTCCTGTGGCAGCACCATATTCTCCGCCAAACTTGCGCAAAAGTTCCATCCAGGATTCTGGCATGGCTTTTTCTGCTGTAAATGGCCCTGCACCTACACAGGTTGAATAAGCTTTCAGTACACCAACGACATGGTCCAGTTGCTTTCCCGGTATCCCCGCCCCTATCGGACCGTAGGCAGAAATCGTTGAAGAACTTGACGTATATGGAAAAATGCCATAATCAATATCCCGCATAGCTCCAAGCTGTGCCTCTAAAACAACACGTTTTCCTTCCTTTAATGCTTCCTCGAGATAAGCACCTGTGTCTACTATATATGGCCATAACTCTGCTGCCTGAGCTTCACACCAGGAAAGCAGTGCCGGATAGGACATCGGTTCCTGATAATAGCATCCTGCAAGCTCCAGATTCTTTGCCTCGAGCATCATTTTCAAACGATTCTGTACGGATTCCTCTTTTAGATGAAGCAGATCCCCAAGACGCAGTGTCTTCTTTCTGTATTTGTCACTGTATGCATAGGCAATGCCTCTTTTTGTGGAACCAAACGCTGCTCCTGTTTTTGCAAGACGTGTTTCTTCGAGTTCATCCTGAATTTTGTGCCAAGGCATAGAGATTGTTGCCCGTTTGGAAAGTTTTAAGTTGTTTGGTGTGACCACAACACCTTTTTCCCTGATCTGTGCAATTTCGTTTGTCAGATGTTCCAGGTCTACCACCATACCATCGCCGAGTACGCATATTACATTCTCATGCAGAATACCGGATGGCAGCAGATTTAAGACAAATTTCTGCTGTTTGGCAACCACTGTATGACCAGCGTTATTGCCGCCCTGATAGCGGACAACAACATCTGCATTCTCCGCAAGCAGATCGATCACACGACCTTTTCCTTCGTCTCCCCAGTTAATTCCTGTTACAGCTGTAAGCATATTTTATCCTCCTTCTATTGACACTGTCTTTGAACATAAACCCATGCATAATCTGTTATGAGCAATACCGGAATGTCCGGTCGGTAAGTATTCTCGCAAAAATAAGTCCAAGCGGTAACGATACAATAATCATGATCGCTGCTGCAAACCACAAAACTGCCTCTGTTAGTGACATAATTCCAAAATTATAAATCGCACGATACAAATATAATCCTGGCACCATAATTACAATGGATGGCACTGTCAGTGAAATTCTCGGATATCCATGATTTCTCTTTATGGTGGATGCAAGCAGACCTGCAGTCAGTGCTCCTATGAAAGCTGCTGCCGCAGATGGCATCCCTGTATAATCGACCAGTTCCAGCCGCAATGTATTTGCAACGGCACCGATACATGCCGCCGTTGCTGCTATATAGACTGGACTGTTAAACATAATCGAGAATCCAAATACTCCGCAAAAACTTGCGATCAGACGTAAAACCAGATGCATCATACTTCCTAGATGCAAAGCTACAAAATCCTGTGGCTGAAGCTTTAACAAAAGTGCCATGATCCATGCAAACATCGTTGCAACCAGAACAATAATAATGGAATAGGTAAGCCGCTCCAGACCAGATCGCAAATCCAGCTTTGCCAAGTCAATTCCACTTGTGATAAACGGAAATCCCGGAATAATAAACAACATGGAACAGATATATCCGGCCTCATGCACTGCGGAAACGTGTAACAACAGCTCTGCCATATGCAGACAGACAGCATACGTCAGACATGCAGCTGAAATAGATACCGCAATGTTTAAAAACAATGTGTAATGATGTTTGATCAGCTTCATCCGGATAAGGTTACCAACACCAGCGGCAATAAATGCAAATATCATCTCCACCGGGCCACCACCCAGCAGAAATGTAAATCCACAACATGCAAGTGCCGCTGCCAATCCGAGTTTTACCGGAGAATAGAGTTCATGGATCTGCTCGATTTCATCCAGCCGCTTATGGATTTCTTCTCCGGTCAAATGCGCTTCCTGAGATGGAAAACTATTTACAAACTGTTCCATCCGATAAAGCTTGGAAGTATTTACTCCGGTATTTGCAATACTAAGAGACTGTGAAACACACTCTTTTCCATCAAAACAATTAAACTCTATGGACATCAGTCCCACATCCACTGTACAGGTTACTCCAAGTTCCTTGGAAAGCCTGTTCATAGAAGTCCGCACACGCCATGCTCCGGTTCCACAGGAAAGCATAATCAGACCAACCCGGCCGACAACCGATGCCTTTTCAATCAGTCCTGCCTGCTGAATCAGCACTTCACTGTCATTCTCTGTATAATCGTGCCACGGAATCTCCATATGATTTTTTTCCATGATTTCTATATAATCATTTTTCGCCATAAATGATCTCCTCCGCTTTTGCAACATGACGTTCGAGATTTTTCAGGAAGATAGAATTCGGAAGGAAAATTCCAATTTCATCATATCGGTTGTTATTCTCCACCAGCGAATCCTGTCCATAAAATACGTAAGCCATTGGAAGATTCTTTTCCAGCTCAATCATAAGATCCCACACGGCAGAATATGCTTCTGCCTCTGTCTCCTTCTCCTTTACGGTATCCGGCAGTTCACGAATGAGCAGCACACCCATATTTTTTTCAAGAATCTTTTGTTTCACATCCATGTAATCCGACTGATATTCATGGCTGTAACGGTATGCCTGTGCAAAATATATATTTTTCTGATTGCCGAGATCTTTGTATACCTCATGAAAATGCCGGTATTCTTTTTCATGAGCTGTGCCTTTGTATGCAGGAAGTAATTGCCCATTTTCATCCGTCATAATGACCGGATTTTGCTTTCCGTCTGCATCAAAACGATAGGGAATCAGAAATGAATTTCTCAACAGGTCAAACAATGTATTCTGACATATGCCCATAAGGAAGGCCGACAGGTCCCGGTTCGTATACGCATTGAACAAAGCCAGTGAAAATTCTGCCGGAGAAATTCCGGTATCCGAATCATCATTGCAAAATAAACAGTTACAAAATGTTTCCTGTAACTTTTCACATGCCCAATGATCATTTAATATTTTCTGAAACAAAAACTCTGCCTTTTCCTCTCGTGGAAAAATCGTCTGTTCCTTCATGCTTCATGCGCTTCCTTTCTTGCTTTTTTCATCTTCTATGATTATACTTTTGCATTAGGGATAAGTAAAAACTATAATTGATATGTTATAAATAATATTTTGATATGTCAGAGGGGGTTCTATCAATGAATGTAAATTTTGAATACTATCGAATTTTTTATTATGTTGCAAAATACCACAACTTTACCAAAGCCGCACATACACTCGGCAGCAGTCAGCCAAATGTGACAAGGGCCATGAACTGTCTGGAGCAGCAGATTAATACAACTTTGTTTGTACGTACCAACCGGGGCATTCAGCTTACCCCGGAAGGGGAAAAACTTTATACCCATATTTCCGCTGCAATGTCACAGATTTTTGCCGCAGAAGAGGAGTTATCGGATAGTACGGGGCTGTCACATGGAAGCATTGCGATCGGTGTCAGCGAGACCGCATTAAATATTTTTCTTTTTAATAAACTTAAAGCATTTCATATGACCTATCCCGGCATCCGCCTGAAACTGTACAATTACTCCACCCCACAGGCCATTGATGCTGTAAAAAGTGGAAAAATCGACTTTGCTATTGTTTCAACTCCAGCTTCCGTGAAATCACCACTCAGACAGATTATGCTGCAGCCTTTTCAGGAAATCCTTGTCGGTGGTACAACTTTTACCGCACTCGGCAGCCAGGAATTATCTCTCGCAGAATTAAAAAACTATCCGCTGATTTCGCTTGGACGTGAAACAACGACGTTTCAGTTTTATCATGCACTCTTTCTCTCTCACGGACTCGAACTTGCCCCTGATACCGAAACCGCCACGACCGATCAGATTCTCCCTCTTGTCAAATGTGAGCTGGGCCTGGCTTTTCTTCCAGAAGCAATGGCACATGATTCTATTCAAAAAAGAGAAATTGTCCAGATATCACTAAAAGAAAACATTCCGGAAAGAAATATATGCATGCTATACGATTGCCAACATCCGCTGAACTCAGCCGCCCGACAATTCCGGAAAATGATTCTGGAAAATCATTTGTCATAGTTTATAGCTATGAACAAGCAATGTTTTTAAGTATTATACAATCTGTTCTCAAAAAAATATAATGAATGCAAAGCAATACACCATAAGTGCGAAAAAGCAATGCAAGCAAAAAGGAAACGCCAACAGTCACATTCAAGCTGCCATCCACCTGCTTTTTATAAAATGTTGTAGCTTTCATACCGAGAATCATATATAATCATGGACAGGAACAAAGAATTGAAAGTCCATAGGTTGCGGCTACCCGGACGCTCACTTTGTTCAATTAGGTCAAATCGAAAATGGTGTAAACGAAGGGGCAGTTCTCTGCAATGTCAAAACTGCTTTTTCGTTTACACCATCATCGATTGTAACCTAAAGAATTTGTTAAGCTGAGTCTTAATCATAGCATAATAATTGTTCTATCCATTCCAATCTTTGCAATGTTTTGATCCACTGTTCTGGAATTTCATTATAGCCATAATACAATCCAGCCAGGCTTCCGGTTATAGCTCCTACAGTGTCTGTGTCATCTCCAAGATTCACTGCCTGCAGTACGGCTTCTTTATATGATGTTGTAGTTATCAAACACCAGGTCACAGCTTCTAATGTATCAACTACGTATCCGCTGCTTTTGATCTGGTCTTTTGAAAGTTGTCTGAATGCATTCAAATCAAATAATCTGGAAAAATACCCCAGCTCTTTATAGTTGTTAAGGTCGCTTCGGTAATACTGACAAGCTGCGTCAATTCCCCACTGAAGTTTTGCAAGCAGATCTCCTTCTCTAGAAAGAACTGATTTTACCATAAAATAGTAAATGCCACAGGCAATCTGACTGCGAAGATGTGCATGTGTAAGGGCGGAAACATTATGGATCAGGTATATACTTTCATTTTCTGAAGTACATATCATTTTCTGACGGTTGTATAGATACAAACAGACAGGAAGGATTCTCATAAGAGATCCGTTTCCATTATCCCATTCTGTTTTACCTCCACAGTCAATAGGGTCTGTTCCTTTTCCGTATTGAATGATTGCTCTGGAAGTTGCGACTCCAATATCAAATACCTCTTGGAATGGTGTATAATCCGCATATAGACACCATTCCGTGAATTTGTCCATAATATCCTTATAATCGATTTTGCCTTTTTGTTTGATACTGTCCAAAGTAGCAAGTGTCATACTGCTATCGTCTGACCAGGTGCCGACCGGCTGATTATGCGTTCCATAAGCGCGCATCCCAATCACAGGATCATGCTCACGATCTTCTCTGCTGGAAAATTCAACAGGAACCCCAAGTGCATCACCGACCATAAGGCCTATTATTCCATCTTTCCAAATGTTTTGTCCCATTAAAATACATCTCCTGTCTCACTTCTGTATATTTACAAGCGGCAGTATATATTGTATAGCTGAAAAGCTATGTGAATTCATTTTCATGTTTCTTGAAGAAATCATAAAAATAGCGCACATTATCCAGATCGCTCCATTTGGACACTTCATAATCTTTTGTATCGAGATTATATATTTTTGCATGTAGAGTTCCTAGCATAAAAGGGGAATGTGTGGCGATGATAAACTGGCATTGCAATAATCGTGCCAGTTTATTGATCTCTTCTGCCAGAAGAACCTGATTTGCTGGCGAAAGGGATACTTCTGGTTCATCCAATAAGTATAAGGCATCTGGCTGTAAATATTCTTTAAAATAATGAAGAGACGTCTCTCCATTTGAGTACTTTTCCTGGGCAAAAAGGATGTAGGATTCCTGCTTGCTGCCTTCTCTTGAAGCCAGATACTTTCTCGCGTCTGTTAGAGACATCCCCTTTTTTACATAATCGTATTCCATGCCTTCTGACAGGATCTGCTTTTGCTGGATTTTCTTTATCTCATATAAGATGTCTTCGCTTTTGATATAGCGGCTATTCTCAGGAATTTTGAGCTGTCTACCGTCATCGTCTTCACCGAGGCTATAAAGGCATTCGGCTGAAAATGAACCACAATAGTCTACGATGCCATAAGAATTACTTGTGGCGTACTCTTTCCCTTTGATCTTAAGACAATTTGCTATAATGTTCAAAATTGTTGACTTACCAGAACCATTGTTGCCATACAAAACTGTGATAGGAGAAAATACAAAAGCATCGATATATTTGCCCCGGAACACATTATAAGGGTAGATGTTAGGATTATTTACTTTTTTATCACTGAGTTTAAAAGAACTCAAATATATCACAGATATGCTCTCCTTTACAGAGGTATCAAGCTTTAAGATGCCGTATGATTTGCAGATCACTCAACAAAGTGGATGCGATTCAGTTCAAACCGGTCTTGCTGCGGTCTTTCTTCCGATGGATATCCAAGGGGAAATAAGCAAAACGGTTTCAGATTATCAGGAAGTTGTAAGATTCTGCAAACAGGTTCCATAAACTCTGGAACAGGAGAAATACCGATACAAACACCACCAAGCCCCAGAGCATCTGTCTCCAGCCAGATATTTTCCAATGAAAGCCCCATATCAATCGGTATCATCGAAGGAGCCGGAAGGGATTCTGTTCTGTATACAGGAATGATTACTACCGGGGCACCTGCAGCACATCCAGCATAAGGAGTGGTTTGCGATAAGAGTCCGATTTTCTCTTTATCTGTTACGACATAGAATTCCCATGGCTGCTGATTACAGGCACTGGGGGCCTGCATGCCAGCCTTTAAGATCTGAAGGATCTTCTCATTTTCAACAGGTCGCTCCTGGTATTTTCGTATGCTTACGCGGTGATAAATAGGATTCATAATGAAGGGGGCTCCTTTCGTGTAATGTTGGTCTCTTGTGTTTCGAGAACCTTTAAGTTTCTACTCAGATATTGTTATTTTTTAGAAGATGTTTTTTCCAGAAGGTCAAAATATTTTTGCTGATATTTATCGATCTCAGCCTGTTTTTCTTCTTTCAACTTCTGGATGGTGGCCTGGTATTTTTGTTCAAGTTCAAGAATCGCTTTTTCATGGGCCAACTGCAGTTCGCTCTTGCAGTGTTCCAGCTCCTTTGCATGATCAGATTCTGCCTTCTTGTGATCAGCACAAGCTTTTGCCAAAGCGGACTCTGCAGATTCTTTGTCTTTGATAGCAGCATCATATTTCGCAGTCAGATCTGAAAATTCAGACTGAAGCGCGTTGAGAGCCTTTTTATCACCAGACATCGCTTCCAATTTAGAATTCAATTGGCTGTTCTTTTCCCGCAGTGCATCATTTAATTCCTCTTTGTCTTTTAGGATATCCTCATACCCATCCAATTTAGATTCGTAATCATCTTTTAGAGAAATAATGTATTTGCTTATACGGTCCTTTTCTGCAGCAGCCATTTTTACTTCTGAAAGCGCTTTCTCCTTCTCCTTATTGACAGTATTGATCTGCTCTTTTAATTCCTGGATAATTGCGTCCTTATGCTGAAGGGAACTATCGTATTCGGTCCGGATCGTGTCAGTCAAAGAGAGGTTATCCTCTAATGCTTCCCGGTATAACCGGACAAGAGTGTTTGCATAACGCTCAAATGTATCAATTACATCCTTCTTTTCCGGCATTAGAACCTTACTTTTATGTAACTTGTAGACTTCAATTCCATATGTCCTCTACAAAAAATTTTGATCCGATTCCTGCAGCAGAGGCGTCTCCAGATCCTCACCAGTTGGATCCGGCTCCTGTCTGTTCTGCGTATTTTTCCTGTGATCTCCCATATCTTTTTCCACCTGGATTTTCAGCCTCTCTAGTTCTGCCTCGTATTCTGCCACAAGAGAGTCATCTTTTGTTTCATAAGCCGTCCCTGTCTCCCTGAAAGTCACATCCTCTTTCTTTTCTTCAACAAACATGGACAAGGTGTTAATCAAAGAAATTACACAAATTAGAAAGTATGCAATCTTTATATTTATCTGCCCTATTACGCATTCAATAATTTATGTAGCAGACCTTGTTCTTCATTTTCAGGATCCACATGGAAAATATCGATTTTCTCTGTATCTGGCATACGGTCATCAAATGCCGGATACAGAAACCCAAATACGGGATCCGACGGTTCGTAAGTGTCCTTCATCAGACATATGGTTCCAATGATAAAATCATAGACGATTTCTGACTCATGCAGGCTTTCTTTATCCTTTGCTTTCAAAGGCACATCATAAGTACCATGAAAAATATAGATACAAAAACGATCAGTTACCGCATATCCATCCGCAAGTTGTTCATATAAAATATCCATCAGCGCATCGTTCTTCAGACCACATTCCTGAATCGCTTTCAGTAGCTGTTTGATACTGTATTTGCCTTCTGATTTATTAGGGAACAAATGTTCTTTTAACTGCACATTGGCCTGTGCAAAAGGAATTGTTTTAGCAATCGCCAGGTTTCTTGTTTTTTCTGAAGCGGACAGCTTACCAAAATGGATATTGAAGGTATCTTCCACTTCTCCCGTTTCATCCACATAGGCACCTGCGATTCTGTCAAAGCAGTTCCTTGTTAATGTCATTCTCCTGGTAAGCTCCAACATATCATCACGATCAATCATCTCGCTCTCCTACTCTACGTCATATTGTTCAGAAATATTTGCATCTTCCATCTGGATCGATTCTTCCACCTGAAGTTCCTGATATTGTACGCGAACCACCGCCTGCGGCCAGTTGATCTGCAGAAGCATTGTCTTATTCTTCTCACTTCCCGCTCTTCTCATATTGTCTACCAGCACCTGCAACATTTCCCGGGTCAGATAACCACCTCTCCAGTGATAGGTCAGCACTTTTCCCTTTTTTGCTGCCTGAAGAGACCGTTTGTAAACCTCTTCCACCTTGGTGAAGGATAACTTCTTGTCCTTGTAATAAAAACGGTCGCCATCTGTACAGGCTGGAGCCGGTGCGATCAATGGTTCATGATCCCGAAAGATCTGCTTGTCTGGCAGATTAAAGTAATCATAGCGAATCTCGCCGCTTATGTTGTCTTTTCCTAATGTATTATCAAAGGTGGCATCCAAATGATAAGTAACACCTCCGATTTTGACAATATTCCAGGTATGCCGGTATTTGATCCCTTTCTCCGGATTATTGCCGCAGAGAGCGATCACGCACCACACTCCAAGTGCATCCAGCAGAATCTTCACTGCCTTTGCAATTCCCTCGCAGACGCCCACACCCTGTCCCAAGGGACCGATGATCTCATGGGAATATGGCTTTTTCAGCTTGTCATAGCATACATTTTCACAGATAAAATCGTGAACGTATTTCTCCTTCTCCCATTCAGAGAGCTTCATGGCCGGGCGAACCAGCTTTTCCACCCGCGCATTCATCGCTTTCTGGTGTTCAATGATCTTCTCTTTCTTAAACAGATACTCCGGAATAAAGATAAAATTCGGCGAATTCTGATAGTATTTATACCGAAATCCCGTCAACCAGAAAATCTCCGGATGATCCAGACGCATCCGAAAAAACAGGTTGTAAAGCATCTCCCTGTCACAGGCAGGGACAAGGAATTCATTTTCCAGATTCTGCACACCCTTCAGGATGGCATGATAAATATGCTGTTGTTCTTTATTAAGCTGTTGAAAATAATAAGCTTCCATTCGTTTGTACTGCCACTCAAAATGTGTTTGAACATACTCAATCACATCGAGAAATTGAAGTCCTCACGGATACTTCTTACTGCTTCACCATGTATGCTTTTGTGGTTACGAGTAACTCACTACTCACAAGTTCTAGTACACTCCACAGTCGTTAATTCCCGAAATAGCCTTCGGTACATACTTACATTTGCGTTCATTATGCAATTTTGTAA
>NZ_JBBMFC010000039.1:0-16122 GCF_040096225.1 Hominiventricola aquisgranensis
ACTTATTTCAAATATCCAGAAGCAGTAAGACGCCTGATTTACACTACAAATGCCATTGAAGGATTCAACCGCCAGCTCCGGAAAGTGACTAAAAGCAAGACGGTATTTCCGTCGGATGACAGCCTTTTGAAAATGCTGTATCTGGCAACCATGGATATCACGAAAAAATGGACCGGACACAGGCAGGATTGGGGACAGATCCATTCCCAGCTTGAAATTTATTTTGAAGAACGTCTGGCAGGACGGAACCTGTAAAACAGTCAATTTTAGGCAGGTTTTATTGACATGCCTAAAAACTACTGTATAATGCAGATATGGGCAGGATCCGGAACATCGGCTCTGCCCATTTGTAACTATTCACAAATCTTATATCAGTTTTTAACGTTTACACAAAACTTGAAACGGTCTCACATTTGCCGGAATTGGCGTTTCTTATATTAGGGACTTATTTTACAGCCCCTTTAGTTCTTTACCCACCCGGGCAGATAGTAGATCTGCAGTTTCCCAGTAACTTCATTTTTTGTAATCTGGGATTCGATACCAAAGTAGGATTTGATGTTTTCATGGGTAAGCACTTCTTCAGGAGTGCCGTAATCTACGATTCTTCCCTGATACAGGAAGATGATCTTATCGCAGTACAGGGAAGCCAGATTCAGGTCATGGATTGAAGAAAACAGAGTGACATTCTGTTTTTTCAGGATATCCATGATCTGATACTGATAGCTTACATCCAGGTGATTGGTAGGCTCATCTAGTACAATAAAAGCACTTTCCTGCATCAGTACACGGGCAAGCAGTACACGCTGCTTCTCGCCGCCAGAGAGACTTAAGTAGGAGCGGTGTTCATAACCGGTAAGTCCTACTTCGCGAAGACATTTCTCACAAAGCTTTTTGTCTGTGGCTGAATCCCCTTCCAGAAATTTTTTCTTAGCATAACGACCGAACATGACCATATCTCGCACTTCAAAATCGAATTCCACATGATTTTCCTGTGCCATGACTGCCATTTCTGCTGCCATCTTTTTGAAAGAAAAATCAAGCACATCTTTTTCATTCAAGAATATAGTATCTCGGTCGGGCTTGTAGGAGCGGTAAATATTTTTGAGAAGGGTGGATTTTCCGCAGCCGTTGGGACCGATCAATCCTACAAATTCACCGTCTTTTACTTCCAGGCAGATTTGTTCCAGAATGCTTTTTCCACCTATCTGATAATCCAGATTTCTTACCTGTAAACTCATAATCTGCCTCCTTTACTTTCTGCCTGCGCTGCCCTTGCGGATTAGATACAGGAAAAATGGTGCACCGATAAATGCAGCGATCACGCCGATAGGAAGCTCCTCAGGGGCGATAATAATTCGAGAGATCAGATCGGCTACCATACTGAACAGTCCGCCAGCCAGAATGGCTACAGGGATCAGCCGTTTGTGGCCGGAGCCCACAAAGCTTCGCATAATATGCGGTACGACCAGACCTACGAAACCAATCACACCGCTGACAGATACGACCACGCCGGTCAGAATCGTTGCAGTTATGATGATCAGAAGTTTGGTTTTCCGGGTATCCACGCCCAGTGTCTCTGCCACGTCATCACCCAGCAGCAGTACATCCAGCTCTTTGGCAAACAGCAGAATCACAGCAACTGTTATAATACCTACGATTGCCACATATTTTACGCGACTCCAGGTAGCTCCACTTAAGGAACCAACCATCCAGTACTGTGCCATTTTGGTTTTGTCAGAACCCTGATTGAATCCGTAGATGATCAGGTTGGTTACCGCCGAGAAAAATGCAGAGGTGGCGATTCCGGCCAGAACCAGTTGGGTGGAAGTAATACGTCCCTTCATAGATGCAATTCCCAGTGACAGACAGATGGAGATAGCGGCACCTAAGGTGGCACCGAAGATTACAGAGTAGCCGCCTAAGAAGCTGAACCATCCAAGGATGATAACACCGACGGCTCCTGCGGATGCACCGGAGGAGATTCCTAGTACATAGGGGTCAGCCAGTGGATTTTTGGTGAGGGCCTGCATGAGAACACCGCACAGTGAAAGACCTGCGCCCACGATAAATGCCATGAGTACCCGGGGAAAACGGATGTTCCAGATGATATTTTCGGTCTTTCCTTCCCAGGCAATCTGGAAGATGTCTTTCCCGGACATTTTATTGACCAGGATCTTACCGATATCGGAAGCTGACACATTGACAGCACCTATGGTGGTAGAGATGGTTACTGCGATCACAATCAGTGTCATCACCAGTGCCAGCGTCAGCCAGAAACGGCCTTTTCCTGAGTTTCCTGTTCCTTTCATATATTCCTCCTACTGCAATAAAGAAGGGGAGCTTTTACACTCCCCTGTCAGTTTTCCAGATGTTCTTAGAATTTGTCCGGATATAACTGCTCTGCGATTGCTTTTACAGCGACTGCACTTCCGGCACTTCCCTGCATATCACTGCAGCATACGGAGAAGATTTTGCCTTCTTTGACAGCGCGCAGATTCTTGGTGAACTCGTTGGTCTCCAGGAATTCCTTTTTATCTGCCACATCACCTCCGGTGTACTCGAGAATCAGAATTACATCCGGATCACGCTCCACAACCTCTTCCCAAGACGGAGTTGCCCAGCCAGCCTCGATATCATCGAAGATGGAGATTCCGCCAGCCAGTTTGATAATGTCGCCCGGCATACCCTGGCATGCGGTAAACGGAGCATCTTCACCAGAGTCATAAGCGAATACAGTGACCGGATTTTCATAAGCTTCATCACCCAAAGTGTCTTTTACTTTCTGCAGAGTATCTTTCATAGTCTGTACTTTTTCAGCAGCTACATCCTGTACCTGGAAAATAGCACCAAGGGTCTCATAATCTTTGTACAGATCCTCAAAGGTTGCTTTGTCGGAGCACACATATGGGAAATAAGTTGCGATACCGTTCTGGTCGCAGAATTCTTTACTGAAGTTTTTGTCTGAAAATACAGAGTCCCAGCCAATCAGAAAATCACATCCGGTTGACAGCAGCTCTTCCTTGGACATATTGGAAAGACCTTTACCCGGTTCCAGAAGCTGTGGAACTTTGTCGCGTGCCGGATACTGGGATACAGTACTCCAGCAGCTTCCTTTTGTGTAGCCAGCCATCTGGTCCTCCAGTCCCAGATCAAAGAAGAAGTCAGCCATCTGATCACCGGAAGCAACGACTTCGGATGGTTTCTTAGTGAAAGTGTATTCAACATTTTCGCCAAGACCGGAACGCTCCAGATTCAGAGTAATGGTGACCGGCTCATAGTCGCTGTCTGCATCGGCAGTTTCAGAAGCCTCAGATGCATCTGTACTCTCCGTTTCGTTGGTAGTCTCTTCTGTTGTTTTGTCAGTAGTGGCTGTGGTATCAGCGGATGTGGAACCACACCCGGCCAGCATACCTGCTGCAAGACAGGTAGTTAACAATACGCTTACTGTTCTCTTTTTCATAAGATTTCCTCCATTAATATGTAGTTTGTAATCAGCCCATAAAAAAAGCATCATCTGAACTCTATGGATCAGATGATGCACCCGTTTTCGGCATCTGGACGCACTGCGCCCTATATCTTTCGCAAGTGTCATGGACCGTGACAGCAAAAGAAAAATAAGCAGGTCTTCTGGCTTGCGCGGGTTTTGTCTGTTTTCTCTCTTCCCATCCATGTTTTGAGAAAAGACAGTGAAAGAAAACAACCCTGTATCGTGCGCTTACAGCGGCGGCACCGCATGGGACTCACACCCATTTCCCTTTTCACCGACTCAATCGAAGATTAGTCGACACTTATTCTGTTAAATATATAACATAGTCATATTTGAGTGTCAAGAGTGTATTGATTATAAATGATAATTCATCATTGAAAAATCTCTTTCTTGTGATATACTGGAAAAGTTGTGTTTGACAACCGAGGATATCCAACTAGAAAGGATTTTTAACTGATGAGTTCTTTGAAACCAATGTTACTAACATGTATGAAAACGTATAGCCGGGAACAGTTTGTCAAAGATGTGACGGCTGGAATTATTGTGGCGATCATTGCCCTTCCGTTGTCCATTGCGCTGGCACTGGCATCAGGCGTCGGTCCGGAGGCAGGTATTTTCACCGCAATTGTTGCGGGATTTGTGATCTCTGCACTTGGTGGCAGCAGCGTACAGATTGCAGGACCGACAGCTGCATTTGCGACGATCGTAGCTGGTATTGTGGCGAAAAATGGTCTGGATGGACTGGTGATCGCGACGATCCTGGCAGGAATCTTTCTGATTCTGATGGGACTGTGCCATTTTGGTACACTGATCCGTTTTATTCCGTACACCATCACCACCGGATTTACAGCTGGAATTGCTGTGACCATCGTGATCGGTCAGCTCAAAGATTTCTTTGGCGTGACTTATCCGGACGGAGTAAAACCCATTGAGACCATGGAAAAGCTTCACGCTTTTGTTGAAAATTGTGGCACTGTCAATCTGTCTGCAGTGATCGTTGGCGTGGTAAGTCTTGCAATCCTGATTATTTCTCCTTATATTTTCAAAAAGATTCCGGGTTCTCTGCTGGCTGTGGTCGCAGGAATCCTGATGGTAAAATTCCTTCCGTTGAAGGCTTCTACCATCGGAGATCTGTATTCTATCAGCAATGCACTGCCAGGTTTCCACCTTCCGGCACTGAGCCTTGCAGCTGTGGAGGATGCAATTCCAAATGCATTTACCATTGCTGTGCTGGCAGCTATTGAGTCTCTGCTGTCCTGCGTGGTTGCAGACGGTATGATCAACGGGAAACATCGTTCAGACATGGAACTGGTAGCTCAGGGAGCAGGAAATATTGCCTCCGCCCTGTTCGGCGGAATCCCGGCCACAGGAGCCATCGCACGTACAGCAGCCAACATTAAAAATGGTGGACGTACTCCCATAGCTGGAATGGTGCATTCTATCACATTGGTACTGGTACTGGTAGTTCTGATGCCTTATGCGGGAATGATCCCCATGCCGACCATCGCTGCGATCCTGTTCGTGGTTGCTTACAATATGTGTCAGTGGAGACCGTTCACTCATCTGATCCAGACCGCACCGAAGAGTGATATTCTGGTGCTGCTGGTAACCTTCTTCCTGACCGTTGTATTTGATCTGGTAGTTGCTATTGAGATCGGTATGCTGTTGACCTGTCTGCTGTTCATGAAGCGCATGAGCGATGAGACGCACGTGGACAGCTGGACTTACGTGGACGATGATTCAGATGCAGTTAATGATCATATGCAGAAACTTGCGAAAGAGATCCGCGTCTATGAGATTACCGGACCGTTGTTCTTTGGAGCAGCCAATGCGATTGAACACATTGTAGTGAAAGATTTTACCAAATGTCTGGTGCTTCGTATGAGAAGTGTTCCTGCACTTGACAGTACTGCTATGAATGCTCTTCAGAATCTGGTGAAATATTGTGAAGCGAAAGGCATCACACCAATCTTTTCTCATGTGAATGAGCAGCCGATGCATGTGATGGAGAAGGCCGGATTTGTGGAGCTGGTTGGAAAAGACAATTTCTGCGCCAATATCTCAGATGCTCTGAAGCATGCGGAAGAATTGATCAAATAAAAGAAAATGTAAATATTTTTGAAAATATGACATAGAACTTAAAAATATTTATATAAAAAGCTGAAAATAAAAAATCATTCAGAAATATCTGAAAAACTTGCATTTCTTAAAGTCTGGATATATAATCATTGCAACAAATGAGTGAAATGCAAGCGTAACAAAGATGTTACTTGGCCTGGGGGCCGGGCAGCATCTTTTTTTGTTATAACGATGAGGAAAGAGACATCGCGCTTGCGCACCGGAGATGGAGGAATGTATGATGCAGACTTTAGGTTACTATGATGGAAAGTATGACGAAATCGACAAAATGGTGGTTCCTTTTGATGACCGTTCTCATTACTATGGTGACGGTGTATATGATGCCACCTGTGCAGGCAACCATGTGATCTTCAATCTGGATGAGCATGTGGATCGTTTCTTTAACAGTGCAGCACTGCTGAAGATCGAGATTCCGCATACGAAACAGGAAGTAAAAGATATTCTGAACGAGATGGTGAAAAAAGTTGACGGAGATGAGCTGTTCGTATACTGGCAGGTAACCAGGGCCGTTGCACCGAGAAATCATGTATTTCCGGAAGGACAGAAAGGACGTCTGTGGGTCATGATCCGTCCATCCAAGATCGGTGATCCCTCCAAGACTCTGAAACTGATGACCGTAGAGGATACCCGTTTTCTGCACTGCAACATCAAGACTTTGAACCTGATCCCGAACGTTATGGCTTCCGAGCTTGGTAAACAGCATGGATGCAACGAGATCGTATTCCACAGAGGTGATATTGTAACCGAGTGTGCACACAGTAATGTACATATGATCAAAGATGGCGTATTTATCACACATCCGACAGATCATTATATCCTGCCAGGTATTTCCCGCGTCCATCTGATCAAGATGTGTAAAGTAGCAGGCATCCCGGTTGATGAAAGACCGTTCACTGTAGCAGAGATGATGGATGCAGATGAGGTTATCGTAAGTTCCTCCAGCAACTTCTGCCTGAGTGCTCATGAGATCGATGAGAAACCGGTAGGAGGAAAAGCTCCGGAAATCCTTGCAACATTAAGAAAACTTCTGATGGATGAGTATCTGACAGCCATCGGCAGAAAGTAGGTGGAACCTATGTGGTCTGTATTCCGTTCTCTTTTCGGGAAGAAACCGGAAGATGGAAGAAAGATCCTGCCGGCTGGAGACTGTGCTCTGGTGGTAGAATTTGGAAATGAGATCAATGAGGCACTGAATCGTAAGGTTCAGTGCCTGAATGAAAAAGTGGCAGCAGCCCATGTGAAAGGAATCGTGGAGACGGTTCCTACCTTCCGTTCGCTGATGGTGACCTATGATCCGTCAGAGATCAGCTTTGAACAGCTGAAAAAAGAACTGTCCGGTATTTCCGTAGAAGAATCTGCAGGACAGGAGACACCTCATCATGTGGTGGAGATTCCGGTATGCTACGGCGGCAGTTACGGAGAAGATTTAAAAGATGTGGCAGCTCACGCAGGTCTTACCGAGGAAGAAGTGATCGAGCTTCATTCTTCTGTAGACTACAATATCTATATGTTGGGATTCCTTCCTGGATTTCCGTATCTGGGAGGACTGGATCCGAAGTTATTTACCCCGCGTCTTGATAATCCGAGGACCAAGATCCCGGAAGGAAGCGTGGGAATCGGCGGAGAACAGACCGGTATCTACCCGCTGGAATCTCCTGGCGGCTGGCGGCTGATCGGAAGAACACCGCTGAAACTTTATGATCCTGACAGAGAACAGCCATTTCTCTATCAGGCAGGAGACTATATCCGCTTTGTACCGATCACAGCGGAAGAATACGAGGCATACCTATGAGTCTGGAAATAGTAAATGGCGGCGCCCTGACAACCGTTCAGGATCTGGGGCGCTTCGGATATATGAATAAAGGATTTCAGGTGTCAGGAGCTGTGGATGACCAGGCTATGCGTCTGGCAAATATTCTGGTGGGAAATGACCAGAAGGAAGCGGTTCTGGAAGCAACGATCATGGGACCTTCGATCCGGTTTACTGCTCCGGCAGTGATCGCCATGGCGGGTGCCAACATGACACCGAAACTGAATGGTACAGCGATGCCATTGTATGAAGCAGTGGAGGTTCATGCAGGAGATACGCTTGTGTGTGGATTTGCCATGACCGGCTGTAGAGGATATCTGGCAGTGGCTGGCGGATTTGCTGTGGAACCGGTGCTGGGAAGCCGTTCCACTAATCTGAAATGTGGACTTGGCGGATATGAGGGACGTGCACTGAAGACCGGCGATGTGTTGGAACTTCGGACAGAAAAGGCGACTCTTCCGCATATGGAAAAACGAAAAGTAAATGCTGCAGAAGGAAGTTTTCAGACGCCTGTATCAGTGGATAAACTTCCGGTGCTGCGGGTGGTTCCAGGACCGCAAAGTGAGTATTTCACAGAAAAAGGTCAGAAGACCTTTGCAGAACAGGCATATACGGTTACACAGGATTCTAACCGGATGGCATGCAAGCTTACCGGAGAAGCAATTGAATTTGTGACCAGCGGAGATATTATTTCGGATGGAATAACAACAGGTTCTGTTCAGATCTCATCCAGCGGGATGCCCATCGTGATGCTGGCAGATCATCAGACAACTGG
The DNA here is from genome assembly GCF_040096225.1 of Hominiventricola aquisgranensis. NCBI lineage: Bacteria > Bacillati > Bacillota > Clostridia > Lachnospirales > Lachnospiraceae > Hominiventricola > Hominiventricola aquisgranensis. The sequence goes on from NZ_JBBMFC010000039.1 coordinate 8,212, forward strand.
CGGATACGCTAAGATCGGAACCGTGATCTCCACGGATATTCCGGCTATCGGACAGCGGAAACCGGGAGAAAAAGTGAGATTTTCCTATATATCAGTAGAAGAAGCTCAGAAGCTTAATCTGGAGCGGAAAAAATATCTGGATACATTGGACAAGAAGATCAACGGCTAAGGGAAACAGAGAACAAGGAGGAACACAGGGATGGATTACAGCAGTATGTCACCGGCAGAGGTGAGAGCACTTATCAGAGAAGGAAAGATCACAGGACCCACAGCAGGAATGTGCGCAGGCTATGCTCAGGCAAACCTGGTGATCCTGCCCAAAGATCTGGCATATGATTTCTTATTGTTTACACAGAGAAATCCGAAATCCTGTCCGCTGCTGGAAGTCAGTGATGTGGGTGGAAAAGGTCTGTCCTATCTTGGCAAGAATGTGGACATCTACAAAGACATTCCAAAATACCGGATCTATGAAAATGGAGAACTGACAGGAGAGTATACAGATGTTTCCCGGTTCTACAGAGAAGATCTGGTCAGCTTCCTGATCGGATGCAGTTTCTCCTTTGAGTCAGAACTGCTGGAAGCCGGTATTCCGGTGCGTCACATTGAAGAAGGCTGTAACGTTCCTATGTATCTGACCAATATTCCCTGTGAGTCTGCAGGCGCATTTTCCGGAAATATGGTCGTAAGTATGCGTCCGATTCCTCATCATCTGATTCCGGCTGCAGTGACTGTGACAGCAGCGATGCCGAGAGTCCATGGAGCGCCGGTACAGATCGGTTATCCGGAAGCTATCGGTATCAAAGATATCAATAAACCGGATTTTGGTGATATGGTGACCATCCGCGAAGGTGAAGTGCCGGTGTTCTGGCCTTGTGGTGTGACTCCGCAGGCGGCAGTGATGAAAAGCCGTCCGTCATTTGCCATCACCCATGCACCGGGACATATGTTTATCACAGATGTGAAAAATGTGTCATTGAAACTGTAAGGATATGAGGAGAAAAAGTTATGCAAAGCGTTGATTTGAACTGTGATCTTGGCGAGAGCTTTGGAAGATATACACTTGGATTGGACGATCAGGTGATTCCGCTGATCTCTTCAGCAAATATTGCCTGCGGATATCATGCATCCGATCCTGTAATCATGGAAAAAACGGTTAAAATGGCGAAAGAGCATCAGGTGAGCATCGGTGCTCATACCGGATTCCCGGACCTGATGGGATTTGGCCGCAGAAATATGGCAGTCTCCAACGAGGAGGCAAAAGCCTATACCAAATATCAGATCGGAGCATTGCTGGCATTCTGCAAAGCAGAAGGTGTAAAGCTTGCCCATGTAAAACCTCATGGTGCTTTTTACAATATGGCAGCCAAAGATTACGATCTGGCAAAAGCCATCTGCGAAGGCATCTATGAAGTAGATCCGTCCATCAAGCTTCTGGGCTTAAGCAACAGCAAGATGATCGAGGCAGCCAAAGATACGGGTCTTGCCTATGCACAGGAAGTATTTGCAGACCGTGCCTATGAAGAAGACGGAACTCTTGTGAACCGCCGCAAACCAGGTGCTATGATCACTGATGAAGACGAAGCCATCCGCCGTGTGATCGGTATGGTAAAAGACGGAAAAGTAACCGCCATCACCGGAAAAGAAGTTGCTATTCAGGCAGATTCCATCTGCGTTCACGGAGACGGTGAAAAAGCATTGGCATTCGTCAAGAAGATCAGAGAAGCACTGACCAAAGAAGGCATTGAGATCAAACCGTTCTAAATACGTATCAGATATAAAGCCCCCAACCTTTGGGCTGGGGGCATGATATACCATATTTAAAATTTTGATTGCACTTTCTGCAGTAATGCTTCTTGAAGAACCTGCGAGAAATTAAGACCCATAGAGCAGGCAGCTTCATTGAGCCACTCTGGAATACTCAATGTTTTTTTGACAGCCTTTGAGCTGTGTCTTTTTAAATATTCCATCATATCAAAGCAAATGACAGTGATAATTCCACCATCGGCATCAATTACATCGGGATCGGATGGAGATGGAATCTCTTCTTTTTCCTCTTTTCTGCTGGTAATTGCCAGCCCAAGAGCATCGACAGCCATATCATAAGCCTGCACTCGATTAATTCATGCTCCGTTCATGAAAATATTTCAGAATGGAAAGATCAGGAATTCGACATCCTTCGGTTGTATTTTTGGTGGAAACCAGTATACTGTAAGGTACGAACAGAACCGGAGAGGATGAGGATAAATGAAAAAAACTGGAATTGGAATCAAGATCATATGTGCATGTGTACTTCTTTTACTGGTTGTCTATGCAGGAGGTTGCTATTATTACGGAAACCATTTTCAACGGGGAACTCTGATCGATCAGGTGGACGTCTCCAACCTGACGGTGCAGGATCTGGCAGACCGGGTAGATGCGTATTTCCTTCGGATTCAGGAGCGAAAGAGCGACGGTAGTAGTTATGAGGAATCCATCGATGGAAAAGCCATTGATCTTTCTTATGCATCCACAGAACCTTTGCAGCAGATCCTGAGAGAGCAGAACCAATATCTGTGGTTTCTGCCGCAGCATGAAGAACATGAAACGGAAGCCCTTCTTTCCTATAGTAAAGATAAACTGACACAGGCGGTTCAGGCATTAAAAGGCTTTGAGGAAGATTTTGCACAGGCGCCCACGAACGCACACATCAGTGAGTATACCCCGGAGACTGGATTTTCCATTGTGGCAGAGACACAGGGAAATGAGCTGGATCAGGCAAAGACACTGGAAGTGATCAGCAATGCAGTGGAAGAACTTAAAGGTCTGGTGGATCTGGATGCAGAAGGCTGCTATGAAACACCTGCAGTAACATCAGACAGCGAAGAACTTCAGAATACATTGCAGAAGCTTCAGAAGTATGGGACAGTTACGATTACATATCGGTTTGGAGATAACATAGAAGTTCTGGATGGAAGCACCATCAGTACCTGGCTGGAGGTTGATGGATTCGCTGTGACGCTGGATCAGACGCAGGTGGAAAATTATGTGGCGACTCTGCGGAAGAAGTATGATTCGATTTTCCGTTCCAGAACGTTTATGACCAGCTATGGGAAGGAAATCACAGTAGATGGCGGCGATTATGGCTGGTGGATGAATTACCAGCAGGAGGCTAAAGAACTGGCAGCACAGATCGAGACCGGAGAGAGCAAAGAGAGGACGCCGGTCTATTATCAGACAGCTGCTTCTTATGGAGCACCGGATTATGGTGATACCTATGTTGAGATCAATCTGACTGCGCAGCATCTGTTTTTCTATAAGGATGGGCAGCTGGTGATGGAGTCTGATTTTGTGTCCGGTAACTCGGCGAGAGGTTATGATACTCCGGAGGGCACTTACAGCATCACTTACAAGCAGCGAAATGCGACACTGGTGGGAGAAAACTATGAGACGCCGGTATCTTATTGGATGCCGTTCAACAAAAATATCGGTATGCATGATGCTACCTGGAGATCCAGCTTCGGAGGAACTATTTACAAGACGAAAGGGTCGCATGGTTGTATCAATATGCCTTATGAAAAAGCGCAGGAGCTATATGGCTATATTGAAAAAGGAACGCCGGTGATCTGTTATCATCTGGCGGGAACAGAACGTTCCATTGAGTCTGAACTGGAAAAATGACGGATGATATGGTAAGATAAAGAAGACTGACAACTTGTGTAGAATGCAGAAGAAAGGAGATGTTATATGGGATATAACAAACAGTGGGAGAATTATACGGAAAAATATCAGAAATTATGTATGGAAAATGATGTAATCCCGGATAGTCTGTTCAAAGAATATGGTGTGAACCGAGGTCTTCGAGATATTAATGGAAATGGTGTTCTTACCGGCCTTACCAATATTTCAAGAATTGATTCCTTTTGCGTAAAAGACGGAAAGAAAGTTCCGTGTGATGGAAAGCTGTGGTACCGTGGATACAATGTGACAGACTGGATCAGCAATATTCCAAAAGATTCTCTTGGTTTTGGGAAGACTGCCTATCTTCTGCTCTTTGGAAAGGCGCCGACAGCAGAAGAAGAGAAGGAATTTAAGGAACTGATGGGTAAGTGTCGTGCACTTCCTACCAATTTTACCAGAGATGTTATTATGAAGGCGCCAAGTAAAGATATTATGAATTCTATGACCAGAAGTATTCTGACCCTGGCATCATATGATGAAAATGTGAATTCCAATGATATCGGAAATGTGATCCGTCAATGCGTGAACTTGATTAGTGTATTTCCAATGCTGGCAGTATATGCTTATCATGCATACAACCATTATGAGAGAGATGAAAGTATGTACATCCATCGCCCGGATCCGAGACTGTCTACTGCAGAGAATCTTCTGATGCTGCTGCGCCCGGATAAACAGTACAGTTTTCTGGAGGCAAAGGTTCTGGATGTGGCGCTGATGCTTCACATGGAGCATGGCGGTGGTAATAACTCTACCTTTACGACCCGTGTGGTAACATCCTCCGGTTCTGATACTTATTCTGCGGTGGCGGCGGCCATGTCTTCTCTGAAGGGACCACGGCACGGCGGAGCCAATATCAAGGTGATGGAAATGATGGACGATATCCGGGAGCATGTGAAGGACTATGAAGATAAAGACGAGATCAAAGCGTATCTGACAAAGATCCTGGAGGGACAGGCATTTGATCAGAAAGGCCTGATCTACGGAATGGGACATGCAGTGTATTCTCTGTCTGACCCAAGAGAGCGGATCTTCAAAGGCTTTGTGGAGCAGCTGTCTGCGGCAAAACACCGGGAGAGGGATATGACTCTCTATAATAATATCGAAGAGCTTGCACCGGAGATCATTGCCCAGAAGCGGAAAATCTACAAAGGTGTCAGCCCTAACGTGGACTTCTATAGTGGTTTTGTCTATGATATGCTTGGTATTCCGGTGGAACTGTACACTCCGATCTTTGCAGTAGCCCGTATTGTGGGATGGAGTGCTCATCGCCTGGAAGAGATTGTTGGAAATGGAAAGATCATCCGACCGTCTTATAAGAGTGTAATGGAAGAATTATAGAATTTGAACATCAAAAAATCCCCGACCGCGGAACTGCGGATCGGGGATCATTCTTTTTCGGGATGATTTATTTCAGTACAAGGTCATTCCATTTTGCAGAGTTTACAAGACCTACATAGGTTTTACCGGTGTTCAGCTTGATCTCATTGCCGTCTTTATCAACAAATTTGGTGATATCAACGTCGCCGCCCTTGGACCAGGTGATCGGGATCGCCTTTCCGCCGGTGATATAGTAGCCCTTACCGCTGCTCTTCAGAATATTGTACTGCATATAACCATGATCATCATACTGGGTGATCGGTGCACTCTGAAGAATAACATTGGTAAATGCAAGCTGCTTGTTGCCATTAGCCGGATCAGTGTGTTTCATATTGTATTCGGAATACAGATATGTGTTGCTTGCTGCATCGTAGTCAAGCTGAGATCCATTGTGCTCGAACGGAAGATCTACCAGTGTACAGTCGATAGAATCAGCTGCAGCAGACAGATCGGTCGGATCAGCTTCACTTGCGAACTGCCAGTGTGGTCCCTGATAGTATTCATCATAGCTTTCAGAGATGTTGGCAGCTTTCAGACGGCTTGCAACTTCACCAGTCGTTACGTACTCAGTGAACTCCCTTGCTTTACCGTTGTTGATTCGTTTGAATCCGCCGCTTAAATGTTTAACCCACGGATTCTTTAAGAATGCATCAATATAGTAAGGACCTCCGTCATGGATCACGACTGCATCATACTCTGGCGCGATCATGAAGTTAGTCGGACGGACACTTCGGATACTACCGAACTGAGTGATGCTGTCCCAGTCTTTTACGATACACATAAAACGGGTAACTCCACCGTTCATGGTACTGTTCTGGATCTCATAGATGATGTCTGCCTGAGTCAGTCCATAGTGAAGAAGCGCAGTCTTCTCATTGTCGACCATAATTGCTACCGGGCGCTGACTCTGGAGACTATCGTCGATCCACTCGTTGGTCATCTCGCTGCGGTACATTCCTTCACGGGTTTCTTCTTCTACGGCAGGTTCTTCCTCTTCCGGTTCTTCTGCTTCTACTTCCTCTTCTGCTTCGGAGACATCTGTTACAGCCGGTGCTGCAGCCTCTTCAGTGGAATTTCCACATCCTGCCAGTGTAGTGGCAGCCAGTGCAGTGCTGAGGAAAAGAAGTAACAATTTTTTCTTCATGCAATTGAATCCTTTCTGTTTTTTCTCAGATTCTTATAGTATACACTACTTTTCTTTTGGGTTCAAATTTTTTTCGCTATTTCATCACATTTCCATCACAATTGACTGTTATATTGTAATCACAAACAAAGAGAACAACAGGAATTGTGAAAGGAGAAAGCAATTATGTATGACGATATAAATAATAATGAACAGGAAAATATGAATCACTATGATACAGGAAGTACTTACACCCATTACGATTCTTCCGAGGCGATGAAGCAGGGACCAGCTCCGAAGAAACGGAAAAAAGGCGGATTTGGCAGAACTGTTGCAAAATGTCTGGTTCTGGCATTGGTATTCGGAAGTGTTTCCAGTGCAGCCTTCATGGGAGTGAATTATGTGGGAAACCAGTATCTGGGAAATTCTGTGAAAAGTCAGGTGTCCCTGAGTAAGGCAGGCAATAATCTGACGACTACAACTACGGCATCATCCGCTTCTGATGTGTATGATGTATCTGACATTGTTACAAATTGCATGCCGTCGGTAGTATCCATCACGAATGTAGGAACCCAGGAGTTCCAGACGATCTTTGGAAATTATGAACAGAATACACAGTCCAGTGGATCCGGTATTATTATTGGAAAGAATGACACCGAACTTCTGATCGTGACTAACAATCATGTAGTATCCGGAGCAAAAGAACTGAGTGTTTATTTTAACTCTGACGGAGATGCCGCTGATGACAGTAATGTGATTTCTGCTAAGATTAAGGGAACTGATCCGAATAAAGACCTGGCTGTTATCGCTGTCAAGCTGTCTGATATTCCGGATGAGACCATGGAGAGCATCAAAATTGCAACAGTCGGTGATTCTTCCGCATTGAAAGTCGGTGAGCCGGTAGTTGCTATTGGTAATGCATACGGTTATGGATTGTCCGTAACATCCGGTATTGTCAGTGCACTGAACCGTGAAGTAACCGTACAGTCTGACGGACAGAATATTACCAACAAACTGATCCAGACCGATGCGGCCATCAATCCTGGCAACAGCGGCGGAGCTCTTCTGAACAGCAAAGGAGAGCTGATCGGCATCAACTCTGTAAAATTCATCTCAGAGGATGTGGAAGGCATGGGTTATGCAATCCCGATTTCTGATGTAGAGTCTATTATTGGCAATTTGATGAATAAAGAGACCAGAGATAAAGTAGACGATGCACAGAAAGGTTACCTTGGAATCAGCAATATGGTAGATGTTACCGATGATGTATCCAAGAACTACAATATGCCGGTAGGTGTTTATGTAAAGACCGTTCTGGAAGGACTGGGATCCGACAAAGCCGGTATGCAGGATGGAGATATCATTACTTCTGTAGATGGAACCACGGTAAGCACGTCTGATCAGCTGAGAGAGATGATGAGCTATTATTCCGCAGGAGAGACCATTGAGGTAAAGGTACAGCGTCTGAATGGCAATGCTTATGAGGAGCAAACTCTGCAGGTGACTTTAAGTACACAGGATGAGACGACAGCTCAGAGCCAGATCCAGAATAAGCAGGAAAAATAATCCAGAGGAAATAAAAACAGTGAAGAGGGCTGAGGCAGTTACTGCCGCAGCCTCAGACTGTAGACAAAGCCCCGCTTTTGCGGGGTTTTGCTATTGTTAGAACCGCTTTTCTGATATAATGATGTCAG
>NZ_JBBMFC010000040.1:0-12106 GCF_040096225.1 Hominiventricola aquisgranensis
CTGGCTGCTGTATGGCAGCAACCTTTTTCTACCTCTTATGATACCGCAGGTTTTTCCTGTGGGCAAGGAGGATTATGGTGTGATATAATGTAATGAACACAAGAGAGCCAGCGGGAACTCGCTCATTCTTGACGAACGGCGAAATTGTGAAGTGATGTAATCACGACATAATGAGCGCAAGAGAAAAATAATCAGCTACAAAGGCAGGACTATCATTATGAAAAATTTTTTAAAGGGAATTGGCATCGGCATCTGTATCGGCATTCCACTGCTTGCGGTCTTGCTGATCGCATCTCACATCACAGGATGGCCATCTTTTTTACATAAAAATGCATCCATGCAGGAAGAATTTTCACAGGATTCAGAAGTAGAGGAATCTGGTTTTACCGGAAATACCGGTATCGAGAATGATTCCTATCAAGAATCTGATTCGAACTCGGAAGATACAAGGAACAACGAGTCCGGAATGGCAGAAGACTCCACTCAGGTATCTGAAGATGCCGATATAAGCACAGACGAAGCATCGGGAACCGGCGATGTACTTCTGGCCTTTGCCGGTGATGTAATGTTTCCAGAAGCTTATCTGGATGCCTACAACCGTTCCGGCATCCAGACACTTGCTGACAACAATATGCTGTCCCATATGCAGGATGCTGACCTGTTTATTTTCAACGAGGAATTTCCGTTCAGTCTTCAGGGAGAAGCCATGGAAGATAAGCAGTTCACTTTCCGTGCCGACCCGAAATATGTGAAGATTTTTCAGGATCTGGGTGCTGACATTGTGACTGTTGCCAATAACCATTCTCTTGATTTTGGCCGGGATGCTTTCTGTGATACCCTTGCCACTCTGGATCAGGCTGGCATCACCCGGATCGGCGGCGGCTATAATGACGCCGAGGCATCTGCACCTGCTACACGCACCATCAATGGACAGACCTTTGCCATCTTTGGTGCCACCAGAGTCTCTCCTTCCTGGGACTGGTATGCCACTGACAACCAGGCCGGAATCTTCCAGACCTATGATCCAGCCAGATTAAATGCAGCCATCAAAGAAGCCCATCAGACTTGTGACCATGTGATCGTCTTTGTACATTGGGGCATCGAACGAAATGAAACCCCCGAAGATTATCAGAGGTCTCTTGCAAAAGGTTATATTGATGCCGGAGCTGATCTGGTGGTCGGCTGCCACCCTCATGTGCTCCAGGGCTTTGAATACTACAATGGGGTTCCCATTATCTACAGTCTTGGAAATTATTTATTCGGAAATCGTGATGGGCAGACGGTTCTGCTGGAGACCACCTTCTCCGATGAAAATCCACCCTCTGTGAAGCTCATTCCCTGCCAGCGCTCCGGCGGTGTTCTGAAAGAGATTCAGAATCCATCCGGATTGTACCAGAAGCTGACAAATCTGTCCTTTGATGTGACCGTTGGGGAAGATGGTGTGTTGAAGGATCAGGAATAACGAGTAAAAAGTATGTCTGGAGGAAATATCTGCAGAAATATTCCAAAGAAACCGCGACAATTTGTCACGGTTTCTTCTATCCTCTTACCGGATCAAATGCATTTTTTCAATGATCCAACTTTCATTTTCCATATGATATTCTTTCCCACAGTAGGGGCAGATCCGCTGTCTGACGGCATCAAAGCTGCCGCCACAATCAGGGCAGAAGACAGATGTGATGGAGAATCCCGGCTCTTCCTGTCTGGAAATATTTTTCACAAAGACTGTGTCGATGCAGTCTCCGCATTTCTTAATCTTTCCATCATTTTCATAATAATTGATCCACCAGGTTCGGATAGACATGTGCATCTGGTCTCCTTCCAGCCAGAGTTTGTTCAAGCAGAGGCCATTGGTATAGGTCATCTCCAGAATATCTGCGAACTGTGCATCCCGCGTTCCGGCCGCATAGCAGGCCAGATTCTCCGGTTTTTCCGCCAGGACCGCCATACGAACCAGCGCCACCAGTTGTCCCTCAAATTTATCAAAGGAAAAATTCTTATCATATTTCAGCATCGTATTGGTGATCTTTCGCTTGGAACTGGTCCATTTGAGCAACGAAATATGTTTCATGCCATCCCGGTCAAAAACTGCAGCCAGAAGTCTTGCATCTCCCACCAGATAACCGATCATACCACCAGCTAGCAGTGCCATCATAAAGCTGTTGAACAGCATGGACGGCAGCGCCCGGAAATTGGTAAATATATTGTGAAATAAAGTAATGACGAATACGCTCGCCATAGACAGGGTCATGGTCTGCGTAAAGATCTGCTTGTAGCTGGCAATGGATTTCGTCTTTATAAAGAAGAAATTCACAACTCGTGGGAACAGATCCCTGATCCGAAATCTGGTGCCGCAATAAGGACAGCCCTCCTCCAGCTTCAGCGCCACATTTACCGCACCACATTGGGGACAGGTCACTCGAATCTGATCTGCTCTCGTCGTATCCGGCGTGTGCGCCACGATTTCATACATAGTCATCTCCGATTGCTGCTCGAAAACCGTCTCATTTGCATTGTGAAATGCAAGCGTTCCAGACACCTGCTCAAAAAACATATCCGTAGTATACCAGAGGGATTTGCGAGATCTTTTTCCAGTTCCATAACCGGTTCCTTTGGTAGGAACGACTCGTTTCTCCATCTGCAATCCCTTGTTCCGCAGACGCTCTCTCTGAAGCTTCAGAAAATATGCAATATCTCCGTCGGCATCCTCGGGGAGTTCCTCCTGTCGATACCAGGCATTCAATCCCTTCGCAAAACGGTCGTAAATAAAATGCTTGTCATCCCATTCCGGCGCATACTCCCTGTAGGTTTTATCATCTTTCAGATATTTTCTGACCCATTTCGCCCCATAAAGACACAACAAGCATCCTGCCACCAGAAGTGCCCCTTTCAATCCTGTGGAAATATCTAGCGTCAAACAGGAAATCAGCGTCGTACCCGCTGCAATCGCCACCGCACCTTTGAACAGGTCGCCGCCAGATGCCTCCCTGACTGTTATTCTTCTCTGCGTCCGAATCTCTGAAAAAGCCATATTTCTTCTCCCGCCTTTGATCTTTTGTATGGGGTATTTTACCATATGCTTATAGGGCAAACAACAAAAACCGCTGCCCACACATGCAGCGGTTTTCATTATAGGAGTTATGTACGTTATATGGGATGTGGAGAGCCTTTTACGGTAGATTCCTATACACAAAAAATACAAACAGAACTACTAAAAAAATATACATTCCTGCTTTTTCCCATGTCCTAAGCCGCAGATCTTTATCCGTTATATATGCATATAAAGATTTTAACACAAGCCATAGTAAAAATGGTCCCCACAAAAGCAGAACAGGATGAGCATTATATGCCTCGCGAAAATTTCCGTGCAGCAATTCCAAAAGCATATGTGTGACTCCACAACCAGGGCATTGCAAATGTGTAAAATACCGGAACAGGCAAGGAAATCCTGTTCCGGTATTGCTTACAAACACTGTATAAATGCCCAACATCAGGCATATCAGAAAAACATTTTCTATACGCTTATGATTCATGCCTCATCCTGTTCAATCAGTTTGTTAAGCTCATGCTGAATCAATGCATATGCAATCACGCCTCCAAAGATATATAAAATCAAATAGAGCACTCCCCCGTTAGAAGCCGGCGTTCCTCTGTTAGCCTTTGCCTTATCAATCTTTTCGCCACAGCAATATGCCCAGTAGAGACCATAAATGCCGCAGGTGATCAATGTGAAGATCAATGCCATGACTCCTGTGGTTTTCTGTTCACCAGCCGCCTGATTCGTTTCATCTGTCAGGCATACAAACCAGTATAAGCCATAGATTCCACAAGTAATCAGCGTAAAAATAATACTCAGTGCAATATTTCTTTTCTTCATAACACACTTCTCCTTTGTGTTTATTTTTATTGATTATATCACTTATAAGACTTTTAGACAATGTAAATCAGACTTTCATATATAAAAAACCTATACTTAAATCATCTTCACTAATCTTCTGAAAGTGCTCGGCAAAGTTCTCTAAAAGCAGTTCCTCCACTTCCCTTTCCTCATATTTCACCAGCCATCCATTGATTCTGGCAACTGAGGACGGCGATCTGCAGAAAGTTGCCAGGTTTGGGAAAAAAATTTTATTTTTTGCATAAAAATACCACCGGTTTCTCAACCAGTGGCATCAATCAACTTTATTGTTTTACCAAAGAATTATTGATGGATGTGCCCCTTCCCAGATTTCTTTTGGGCTAACAGGCGTGTAGTAGCACAATCTCTACTTCAATAATTCTTTAAGTAATTTTTCATGCGGGTAACAGGACTTGAACCTGCACGGGATGTCCCACCAGAACCTAAATCTGGCGCGTCTGCCAATTCCGCCATACCCGCTCAACGGATTTATCTTATCATCTGTGACTGAAAAAGTCAAATCAAAAGGCACTGCTCATCGCAATGCCTTTTTCACATAATTACAGTTCATCTGCACCATTCGCAAAATCACGCTTGCAGCGCTTTTCACTGCTACGTGGTTGCCTGCCTTACTGCTCCAGCACCAGTTTTGCCGAGCCATACATACCGGCATCATTACCAAGTGTTGCCAGCACAAATTTTGCGCCGCGGCAGCCGCGGAAGGTATATTTGAGATAATATTTCTTTATGTATTCCAGGATGACCGGGCCTGCTTTGGACACGCCGCCACCGATGACAAATACTTCCGGATCAACCGTAGATGCCACATTGGCAAGTGCCAGCCCCAGATATTTTCCGAAACGTTCTGCCACATCTTTGGCAAATGCATCGTCTGCTTTTACTGCATCCCAGATATCTTTGGCAGTCATGGTCTCTGGCTGAAGGGTTGTTCCCTTGGTATCAGCTCCCTGACGGATCATCCATTTTGCAAGAGTCACCATTCCATTGGCAGATGCCAGCTGCTCCAGGCATCCCTGGTTGCCACAGCCGCAATTCCAGTCCACAGCATCTTCCACATGAATGTGTCCGATCTCGCCGCCTGCACCATTGGCTCCGGTAATGATCTTTCCATCAATGATGATTCCACCGCCAACACCGGTTCCCAATGTTACCATGACACCGCTCTTATGTCCGGCTGCGGCGCCTTTCCACATCTCCCCCAGAGCTGCCACATTGGCATCATTGCCACCCTTACTCACAAGACCGGTCAGTTCGGTCAGTTCTCTGGTGACCTCTTTATAGCCCCAGCCAAGGTTTGCGGTATGCGGCACAATGCCCTCTGCATTGATCGGCCCCGGAACTCCGATACCGATACCAGTCACCGAATCCTTCTCAATTCCACGCTCTTCCAGCTTCTTCTGTACTGCTTCTGCAATATCCGGAAGAATGGCTTTTCCTTCATTCTCGGTTCTGCTGGGAATCTCCCATTTTTCCAGCAGCTCACCGTCCACACGGAACAGTCCCATCTTCACAGTGGTTCCGCCTACATCAATTCCAAAACAGTATTCTTTCATCCCTTTATCCCCCATGGTCTTATTTTTTATTGCGGCTAATACTCTCCTGCACTCTGCGATACAGCTCCTGAGCTGCATTATAGCCCATCTTCTTCTGTCTGTGATTAACAGCCGCAGACTCTACGATAATCGCCAGGTTCCGGCCCGGACGGATCGGAATTGAATGACAGGTCACTTTATTACCAAGGAACTCGGTGTATTCCTCATTGAGTCCCAGACGGTCGTACTCTTTGTCCTTGTCCCACTCTTCCAGTTTGATGACCAGATCAATGCTCTGGGTCTCACGGACGCTTTCAACACCATACAGAGTCTTCACATCAATAATACCGATACCGCGAAGCTCGATGAAATGTCTGGTGATCTCCGGTGAGGTTCCTACCAGCGTATCATCGCTGACTTTGTGGATCTCAACCACGTCATCGGTGATCAGACGGTGACCACGCTTGATCAGCTCCAGAGCAGCCTCACTCTTACCGATGCCACTCTCGCCCATGATCAGGATACCTTCACCATAGACATCCATCAGAACACCATGGATAGAAATACATGGTGCCAGCTCCACGCCAAGCCAGCGGATAACCTCTGCCATCAGGTCAGATGTGATGCGATGGCTGGAAAGCAGCGGCTTGTGATATTTCTTCGCCAGCTCGATCATATCCTCATCCGGTTCTGTCCGGGTGGAATAGATCACACACGGAATATCGCTGGATAAAAACTGCTCATAATTGGCCAGCTTTACATCTCTGTCCAGACTTTTCAGATAGGTATATTCTACATATCCAATGATCTGTACACGCTCACTTGCAAAATGCTCAAAATATCCGGCAAGCTGCAGAGCCGGACGGTTGATCTCCGGGCTGCTAATCTCGATCTCATCGGTGGATACTTCCGGCACCAGATTTACAAGCTGCAGCTTCTCAATCATCTTATTTAACTTTACGGATGACATATTCTGTACTCCTTTTCTTCACGCGGCTGAACCGTTTCCAGCCTTCATATAGTAAAAGTTTAACACGTTTAATTCTGCTTCGCAACATGGAAAAACTCGTAGACCTGACGGGCTGACAGACTGTTCATCCCCTCTACCTGCGCCAGTTCTTCCTCGCTGGCTGCCTTCAGATCATCCAGAGTCTGGAATGCCTTCATCAATGCCCTCCTTCTTGCCGGACCAATACCTTTGATATCGTCAAGCACCGAATGCACCTGCTCCTTGCTTCTAAGAGAACGGTGATATTCGATAGCAAACCGGTGGGCCTCATCCTGAATACGTGTCACCAGACGGAAGCCTTCACTGTCCCGGTCAATAGGAATCTCCACATTATTAAAATAGATGCCTCTGGTCCTGTGGTGGTCATCCTTTACCATACCACATACAGGAACGTGCACGCCAACTGCATCCATAACCTTCAGCGCGATGTTCACCTGCCCACGGCCTCCATCCATCATGATCAGATCCGGATAAGTCTCATAATGAGAGAGTCTTCTGGTCAGCATCTCTTCCATACTGGCATAATCATCAGCCCCCTGTACCCCACGGATCCGAAACTTTCTGTAATCAGATCGCTTCGGTTTTCCTTTTTCAAATACGACCATAGAGCCGACTGTCTGGAAACCGCTGATATTGGATATGTCGTATGCTTCCACTCTGGATATCTCCGGCAGATTCAAAAGACCTGCGATCTCCTTCATGGCACCGATGGTTCTCCCTTCTTCGCGGCGGATCCGCTCTTTATCCTGATCCAGCACCATCTTCGCATTTTTCTGGGCAAGCTCCACCAACTTCTCCTTCTCACCCTTCTTAGGCACACAAATATGCACCTTCTGACCTTTCCGCTCGCTCAGCCAGCTCTCGATAACTTCCGCTTCCCCGATCTCATACTGCATCATGATCTCTCTGGGAATATACGGAGTTCCTGCATAAAACTGCTTCACAAATGCTGCCAGGATCTCTTCTTTCTTATCATCTGCCGCAATGTGCAGACAAAAATGATCCCGTCCGATGAGACGTCCATCCCGGATAAAGAACACCTGTACCACCGCATCTTCCCGGTCTTTCGCCATAGCGATCACATCTTTATCTTCCATATCACTGTTCGTGATCTTCTGCTTCTGCGCGATCTTCTTCACACTTCCCAGCAGTTCCCGATATTCAATGGCTTTCTCAAACTCCATCTCTTCTGCCGCCTGCTGCATCTTCTCTTCCAGTTCTTTCAAAATGGGAGCATAATTTCCATTGAGAAAATGTAATGCTTTTTTCACGGATTCTCCGTATTCTTCTTTGGAAATGTAGCCCTGACAGGGGGCTGGACACTGATGAATGTGATAGTTCAGACAGGGCCGTTCCTTTCCCTGCATCTTCGGAAGCTGCCGGTTACAGGTGCGGATTCCATACAGCTTGTGGATCAGATCAATGGTATCCTTTACCGCAGCTGCGCTGGTATACGGTCCATAGTATTTTGCTTTGTCTTTGTACATCTGTCTGGCAAACAGCACTCTTGGGAAATCCTCCTGAACCGTTACCTTGATGAAAGGATATGCCTTATCATCCATGAGCATGGTATTGTATTTGGGCCGATGCTCCTTAATCAGATTGCACTCCAGAACCAGAGCCTCCAGCTCTGAATCCGTGATAATATACTCAAAGCGCGCAATATGGGTGACCATCTGCTCGATCTTCACCCCTTTATTGCGGCTGGACTGAAAATACTGCCGTACACGGTTCTTAAGCGAAATGGCCTTGCCCACATAGATGATTGCATCCCGCTCATCATGCATCAAATATACGCCCGGCTTGGACGGCAGTTTTTTCAGTTCTTCCTCAATATTAAATGCCATAATTATTTACTCTGCGAAAATCAATTCTTCCTGGTGATATTCATTTGCTTCATCTCTCACCTTATGGAAGATCTCCATAAATTCTTTACCGGTAATGGTCTCCTTTTCGATCAGAAATGCAGAGATCTGATCCAGACACTCACGGTTCTCTGTGAGCAGACGTTTTGCTTCCTCATAAGCTTCCTTCAGAATCCGCATAACTTCTTCATCCACATGGGATGCCGTCTCATCACTGCAATTCAGAACACTTCCATTGTCCAGATACATGCTCTCTCTGGATTCCAGTCCCATAAGACCGAACTTCTCGGACATACCGTACTGGGTCACCATGGCTCTCGCCAGATTAGTCGCCTGCTGGATATCATTGGATGCTCCGGTGGTAACAGAATCAAATACTACTTCCTCTGCTGCACGGCCTCCCATGCATACGACCAGACGGGCAAGAATCTCTTTCTTGGACAGAAGGAACTTCTCTTCCTCCGGTGTCTGCAATACATAGCCAAGAGCTCCGCTGGTACGCGGAATGATTGTGATCTTCTGTACCGGCTCAGCATCCTTCTGAAGTGCACTGGTCAGTGCATGACCAACCTCATGATAGGATACCACTTTCCGTTCTTCTTCACTTAAGATCTTATTCTTCTTCTCTTTACCCATCATGACCACTTCCATGGCGTCAAACAGGTCTTTCTGGCAGATGGCTTTTCTGCCATTCTTGACAGCCATGATAGCTGCCTCGTTGATCATATTTGCAAGATCTGCACCTACTGCCCCACTGGTTGCCAGTGCAACAGCTGCCAGATCCACCGTCTCATCCAGCTTCACATTTTTCACATGAACCTTCAGAATGTCCTCACGACCTTTGAGATCCGGGCGCTCCACGATGATCCGGCGGTCAAAACGGCCCGGACGCAGAAGGGCCTGATCCAACACCTCCGGACGGTTGGTTGCCGCCAGAATGATGCAGGCCTGATTGCTCTCAAATCCATCCATCTCAGCCAGCAGCTGGTTCAGGGTCTGTTCCCGCTCATCGTTGCCTCCCATACGGGAATCACGGCTCTTGCCGATGGCATCGATCTCATCAATAAATACGATACAAGGTGCATTTTTCTTAGCTTCTTCAAACAGGTCACGGACACGGGATGCGCCCACACCTACGAACATTTCCACAAAATCAGACCCTGCCAGAGAGAAGAACGGCACATGTGCTTCTCCTGCCACAGCCTTTGCCAGCAATGTCTTACCAGTTCCGGGAGGGCCTACAAGCAGTGCACCTTTCGGAAGCTTTGCACCGATCTCGGTATATTTTTCCGGATTATGAAGGAAGTCAACCACTTCCACAAGAGATTCCTTTGCCTCTTCCTCACCAGCCACATCCTTAAATGTGACACCTGTCTCTTTCTCAATATAAACCTTGGCTTTGCTCTTACCGACGCCCATGACGCCTCCGCCTCCGCCCATACGGCGCATAAATCCGCTGAACAGAACCCACAGAAGAATCATCGGTACCACAATGGACAGAATATTCAGCGCAATGCTGATCATAGCATCATTCTGGATATATGGCTGGATCTCCACATTCTTCTCTCTCATCAAAGGAAGAAGCTCTGTATCATTCGCCATCTTACCTGTATAATAAGTAAGCGTTACTCCATCTTTATCTTTTTCCTTCGGTGTGATCTTCCATGTAGAACCCGTATCCTCCACAGAAGCTACCTCATCTGCCTCCAGCATATCCAGGAATTTATCATATGTAATCTCCTGGGATGTTGCCTGTGTGTACTGATTGTTAAACAGTGCCCACACCAGGATCGCAGCTATTACAAAGACAGCAAACATCAACATATTCTGTGTGTTTTTCGGTGCTTTGCCGCCATTGTTATTTCCATTCCCTTTATTGTTTGGGGGTGTATTGTTATTCATCTTTCTCCTCCTTGTGCGTAACACTTCTTATTATAGTGAACCTTCTTTTATAAATCAATACACCTGTTCGCAAAAAATCCGTACTTTTTATAAAATAAGTATAAAAAAACAAAAATTTTTAAATGGTATTTTTATTTTAGAAGCGATATAATATAAAATGTTTTTTTAATTACATTCAGGAGGATTTAACCAATGCCAGTAAAATACGTATTTGTAACAGGTGGCGTTGTATCCGGTCTTGGAAAAGGCATCACTGCCGCTTCCCTCGGACGACTGTTAAAAGCGCGCGGTTACAAAGTAACCATGCAGAAATTTGACCCTTATATCAACATTGACCCAGGTACCATGAACCCCGTACAGCATGGTGAGGTATTCGTGACCGATGACGGCACCGAAACCGATCTGGATCTTGGACATTACGAGCGTTTTATCGACGAAAATCTTGATAAGAATTCCAATGTGACCACCGGAAAAGTATACTGGTCCGTTCTTCAGAAGGAGCGTCGCGGCGATTACGGCGGCGGAACCGTTCAGGTCATTCCTCACATTACCAACGAAATCAAAAGCCGATTTTATCGGAATTACACATCCGAAGATATGCATATCGCCATCATAGAGACCGGCGGTACTGTCGGTGATATTGAAGGTCAGCCGTTCCTGGAGGCAATCCGTCAGTTCCAGCATGAAGTCGGTCATGAAAATGCGATCCTGATCCATGTCACACTGATCCCTTATCTGAAAGCATCCGGTGAAATGAAGACCAAACCAACCCAGGCTTCTGTCAAAGAGCTGCAGGGTATGGGAATCCAGCCGGATATTATTGTATGCCGTACCGAGCTTCCGCTGGAAAAAGGCATCAAGGACAAGATTGCTCTGTTCTGTAATGTTCCGAAAGAGCATGTTCTTCAGAACCTGGATGTGGAATATCTGTATGAAGCACCGCTTGCCATGGAACAGGAGCATCTGGCGCAGGCTGCCTGCGAATGTCTGAACCTGCCGTGTCCGGAACCGGATCTGTCCGACTGGACCAATATGGTAGACAAGCTTCGTCATCCGACCACAGAGGTCAACATTGCACTGGTCGGAAAATATATTCAGCTTCATGACGCTTACATCTCCGTGGTAGAAGCACTGAAGCACGGCGGTATCGACAATCGTGCTGTTGTAAATATCAAATGGATCGATTCCGAGACCGTTACTGAAGAAAATGCAGATGAGCTGTTTGGTGACGTGACCGGTATTCTGGTTCCCGGCGGATTCGGAAGCCGTGGTATCGACGGCAAGATTACCGCTATTAAATATGCCCGTGAACATAAGATCCCGTTCCTTGGCCTGTGCCTTGGTATGCAGCTGTCCATCGTGGAATATGCAAGAAATGTTGCCGGACTGGACGGTGCCCACAGCATCGAGCTGGATCCGAACACCCAGTACCCGGTGATCGCACTGATGCCGGATCAGAACGGTGTGGAGGATATTGGCGGAACCTTACGTCTTGGTTCCTTCCCATGTGTGCTGGATAAGACTTCCAAAGCTTACGAACTGTATGGCGAAGAACTGATCCATGAACGTCACCGCCATCGCTACGAGGTCAATAATGATTTCCGTACAGTCCTGACCAGCCATGGCATGGTTCTCTCCGGCCTGTCCCCGGATGGACGTATCGTGGAGATGATCGAGCTGAAAGATCATCCGTTCTTCATCGCAACCCAGGCTCATCCGGAGCTGAAATCCAGACCGAACCGCCCACATCCGCTGTTCAAAGGATTTGTGGAAGCTGCTGTGAAAGCAAAAAAATAAATCATAATCGAGTAGGAGGGAAAATTAAATAAATTTTCCCGACCTCTCACACCACCGTACGTACGGTTCCGTATACGGCGGT
>NZ_JBBMFC010000041.1:0-11561 GCF_040096225.1 Hominiventricola aquisgranensis
CATAAAAATAACCTCCAAACTGAGTAATTTTATCTTACATCAGTTTGGAGGTTTACACAAACTTTGGGATACTCCCGATCTGTCGGCTTATGCTAACCGTGCATTTGAAAAATTGAAAATGTATGCCAGCTGCCAGGTCATTCCGACAATCAATCTGTTAACAACTTACGAGACCGCATATCACCCGCTGGACTGCGAACAGGTTGAGAACATAATAAAGGAAACTTTTTTGTGATAGGATACACTGGAAAATTGTAACTACATCTGCTACAATAAAAACATCTTGAGTCTTGAGGAGGACGAGTAAAATGAAAGTGGGTTTTGGCTGCGATCATACAGCGATTGATCTGAAAAAAGAACTGATGGAGTACATGACCGAGAAGGGTTATGAGTGCGTAGACTACGGTGCATATGATGCAAAAGTTCGAGTAGATTATCCAGATCAGGGACAGAAAGTTGCAGAGGCTATTATTGCCGGTGAAGTTGAGAAAGGTGTTCTGATCTGTGGAACTGGTATCGGAATTTCTCTGGCGGCAAATAAAGTGCCGGGAATCCGCGCGGCAGTATGCAGCGAGCCGTATTCAGCTGAGATGACAGTCAGACACAACAATGCACAGATCATCGCATTTGGTGCACGTGTTGTCGGAAATGAGCTGGCAAAGAAGATTTTGGATGCGTTTTTCGGAGCAACCTTCGAGGGCGGCAGACATGCAGAACGTGTGCAGAAGATTTGTAACATCGAAGCAAAATATAATAAATAAGTATTTTATGTTCGTGTAAAAAGACGCTGCTTCTTGTAAATGTGGGGAGCAGCGTTTTTATGTGCTGAAATAGTCAGTCTGATCCCACGCTGATTGTTCATATACTAACATTTGTTTTGCGAAAATAGAAAATGTGGATATTATACGAAGAAGCCATCTGTCAATTTTGGCGGATGGCTTTTTCACTTATTCCTCCCGCCTCTGCCGATAGCGGCTTTTTTCTTTATTGAGACCGCCTGCCATATGGTTCATTTCGCCGTCGAGGAAGCGGGCGCGGCGCACACTGTCTTCGCCGTATTTTTTACGGATCTGATCGATGGCCTTATCAAGCTTCTCCTGTTTTTCATTTCTTGCAGTCTGGAAAAGGTCCAGCTGCTCGTACTCGGACTGTTCTGCCTTGGAAGTGAACACGCCGATCAGGCGGAGAGGCCTGCCATCCCATAATTCACGGAAAAGACGTCGGCTTTCTTCATAAATGAGATTTGTGGAATTGGTTGGAGTGCGAAGGCTGGTCTGACGACTTCTCTCAGTGAAAGAATTGTCCTTCACGTGCACGCCGACTACCGATATTTTCATATTATCCTGACGAAGTCTTGCACCAACGGTCTCGCACAGGGACAGGATCACCTGGCAGGCAGTTTCCATGTCAGTCACGTCATCCGGCAGTGTAGTCTCATTTCCATAACCTTTGTTTTTGGAAGATCTGCGCTCGAACACTGCCGCATCCAGTTCCCCGCCGTTGGCGTATTTCCAGATGGCACGTCCATGCTTTTTCAGATGCATTTCCAGAAGCCCCGGGTCGGTCCGCGCCAGCTCGCCGATGGTGTGGATGCCCAGCTTGTGCAGATGGGCTGCGGTAGTTTTTCCTACAAAAAATAACTCATCCACCGGAAGTGGCCACATTTTCTGCGGGATTTCCTCTGGAAAAAGGGTGTGTACCCGGTCAGGTTTCTGAAGCTCGCTGCCCATCTTCGCCAGTAAATGGTTGATAGAGATGCCGATATTTACTGTAAATCCAAGTTCCCGGTGGATCCGGTCCTTGAGCCTTGTGGCAAATCCCATCGGATCTGCCTGCGCTTCCTGGATGCCGGTCATGTCCATCCACGCTTCGTCGATGCTGTATTGCTGAATCAGCGGTGTGTATTCGTGGAGCATGCGGATCAGCTGGTCGGATTTTCGCACGTATAACTGGTAATTTGGCGGCACCACAACCAGACCCGGGCATTTGCGCCGGGCCTGAAAGAGTGGTTCGCCTGTGACGATCCCATATTGTTTGGCAAGTGTGCTCTTCGCCAGTACGATTCCGTGGCGGCTCTTCTCGCTGCCGCCGATGACAGAGGCGATCTCACGGATGTCGGTGGCCGGGGCGTTGACTGCGGCGTCGCTTGCAGGATCAGAGGTGTTTTTCTGGGTGAGGTCAGCACAGGATGCAGAGTCATCCACCCCACCTTCCTCCAACAGCCCGCATGCCGTCCATGACAGAAATGCAGAATTGACATCAATATGAAAGATGAGCTTCATTTTCTATCTCTCCTTTCGGAAAGGTCCCTCAAACCAGCGTTTGATCACGATTTGGATCTCATCGGTGGATTTGTCAACAGGCTGGGTCAGCATGGTGTAGATGCCAGCCCGGTTGGCTCCCCACACATCGGTGAAGATCTGGTCACCGATGAACAGGGTGTGCTTCGGATCGGTTCCCATTTTCGCCATGGCTTTATTGTAGCCTTCCACCTTCGGCTTGCCCGCCTTATAAATGTAGTCAGTCTGTACCTGCTGTGCAAAAGGCTTTACCCGCGCTTCGCCGTTGTTGGATACCAGCATGGTCTTCATGCCAAGGTTGTGGATCCGGGCAAAAAGCTGGATCGCCGCTTCGTCGGCCGCTGCGCCATGGGGAACCAGTGTATTGTCAATGTCGAAGATCACGCCGCCATAGGTTCTGGACAATTCTTCCCAGTTCAGTTCATAGACTGAGCGGATCAATTTATTCGGATAAAAATTCTGAAACATCATTTAAAGTCTCCTTTGATTGGTAATTCTATTGTACCTGTTCAGAGGGGATGTGGTCAATGAAAATGAGACAAAATTCACCCCCTCTCTTCCACAAAACTTAAGAAGTTTGTAATAGTTATATAATATATTCTTGCTATAATAAAAGCCTGAAATTCATATAATAAACAGAAGCAACGATACAAGCTGCGTGACCTTGGGTAGTTGCATACAGGGATCAGAGAGAACTGACCCTATAGATACGGGGGATTGCCTATATGAAGAAATGGAAAGAATATATGATGCTGGCGGTGCTGTGTATCAGCATGGTCGGATGTGGGAAAAAGGATTCTGGTTCGGAGCTTCTGACGGAGGTGCAGGAGACCGTGACGCCGGTGGAAGAGGTTGTGAAGCCGGAAGGAGAGGAGACGCCAGAGGGCATCAGGCTCCATGTATACAGTGGAGATGAGAGCGCAGAAAATATTGTGCAGCACACCGTCTATGTAAATGAGATCACAGAAAATACAGTGATGCGGGAGCTGACAGAGGCGTTGGAAATGGACGAAAATGCAGGGATCAACTCCATTTCTTTTGGAACTTACGGTGGGGACAAGGTCGTTATGCTGGATCTGAACCAGGCATTTGAAGAGTACGTGAACAAGCTTGGTTCTTCCGGTGAATATATTGTGATGGGAAGTCTGACAGATACATTTCTTGACTGTTACCAGAGTGAACTGCTGTTGGTGACAGTAGATGGAAAAGTGCTGAAGACGGGTCATAACATTTACGAGGAATATTTGGAAATGTATCCGTATACGGAGGCAACTTATCAGATCCGGGAGGAAAAGCTGACCGGAGACGGGCTGGAGATCTCCTGCCCGCAGATCGAGGGCTTCCGGGATGAACGGATCCAGGAAAAATGGAACCAGATCATGCTGGCAACGGAGCAGACAGTCATGGATCAGTGGGAGGGCAATGGAACTTATCGTGTGACTTACACGGTGAAGACCATGACTCCGGACACTTTATCGATCCTGATGGACGGTACGGTAAATACACCGGATACGCCAGAGGAATACACGTTCAAATACACCTACAACATTGACCTGAACACCGGTGAGAGCATTCGTCTGAAGGATCATGTGGATGTGGAAAAGCTTGCAGAAAATATGTTTGCAGGCACCGGTTATTATGTGAAGGAAGATCTGGCAGATTATTTCCGGGAACGGCTGGAAGCCATCTATGACAGTCCGGATGCGCTGGCGCAGTCATTGGCTGGCTATGATTACTCAGAAGACGGTACAGCACCGTATGGGTATTCTTATCTGGCGGATGGAAAAGTGTGGATCTGCATGGAAGTGCCCCATGCGCTGGGCGATTATATTGAGATCGAACTGGATACACAGTGATCCGGGCACACAGAGTTGCATTTGTAAAATGCACTATGGATGCACCCCTGATGGATACATGTATGACTTGGAATGGCGATATGCAAAAGAGGAGGAAACGTATGAAAAAGCGAATGTTATTACTTGGAATGGCCATATGGATGGCAGCCGCACTGGCAGGTTGTGGAAATGACACAATAGCCAGTACAGATCAGGCTACGGCAGCAGATCAGGAACAGTCAGAAAATGCGACCACAGAGACGCAGACCGATGGGTCACAGACGGATGCGAATATCGAACAGGCAGCAACCGGTGCCCCTCTGATCCAGATGGAGAATCAGCAAAAGGACTGGCACAGCGATGATGGCTCTAAGTGGCTGATGCATGCGGAGACACAGCAGCTCCAGGTGGAGATTCCGGGAAATGATGCAGCCGCTCAGAAAATCAATGACTGGTCAGAGGCTGATGCATCCACATTCTGGGAAAATGCAGAAAAGACATCGGAATATGCGGAAAATGATTTGGAGAGTATGAGTACGGTCTCCGGTATGGAAGATTTAGGTACGTACTCCTACTATTACAGTAGTTTTCAGAGTTATAATGTGATGCGCGCAGATTCTCAGGTGATTAGTCTCAGAAGCTACAATAATGATTATACAGGTGGGATTCATGGCGATTATGCATATTATGGAACCACCTTTGATACCATGACCGGCGAAGAACTGAAGATCCAGGACATTGTGGCAGACATGCCCTCGTTCCGTCAGCAGGCCACAAAGGATATTGATAAATATCTGCAGGAAAATTACAGCGATGGATTATTTGAAGATTATCAGGATACGGTAGAACAGATCTGGGAAGGTGAGGATGGATTTAACTGGTACTTGAATGAGTCGGGGATCATGGTCATCTTCAATCCTTATGTAGTAGGTCCGTATGCTATGGGAGCCGTGACCGTGCCGCTTCCATACAGCTCCTATGCTTCTTACCTGAATCCGGACTATACTACGCCGGAGACCATATCTGCAGGAAATGGGGAGTTGATGGAAGAAACCGTCACAAAGATCCGCACCAGCAGGCTGGGAGGCGGGGCGCAGCAGACCGAAAACAGTGACGCAGCAGTGGCTCAGACAGACTCTGGAAACAGTGACGCAGCAGTGGCTCAGACAGGATCCGGCAACACCCCGGTGAACTACGGCGATCTCAACGTCTACATGGATCAGAAAAATGAGTTTGGCGGTGGAACCCTGACCATTGAATTGAATGAACAGAAAGAGCAGACCGAATATTTTGACCGCCTGTGTGACAGCCAGATCCTCTACCTGGAGGATGGCAGAGTGTTTGTTCTGCTGGTTGCAGATCATGCATCCGATGACTACGAACTGTTTCTCTATGAAGTGACGGACGGCAAACTGAAGCTTAAAGATCAGCAGGATAATCTGTTCATCGGTGATGGCAGTGTCTCTGCCGGCGGCCGCAAAAATGGAATGCTGATGCTTAAGAAAAATGTTAACGTGTTTGGCAGCTATCAGTGCAGCATGACATACAGCATTGGCGACGATGGAAAATTAGTGCCGGATGAGGAATTTTTCCAGGTGGATATAGATAATTATCCATATAGTGTGTTGACGGTGACTAGGGAGCTTCCTGTATCTGTCAATGGCGGACAGACTACGCTGCAGACAGGCACACAGATCCGCATCACCGGCACCAACGATGCAGGAATCGCTCTGTTTGAGACGACGGATGGAAAAGTATCTGGTGAGATCCATTATACAGAGCCGGAAGGTGACTCTGAATTCTATCACAAGATCAACGGCATCACCGAAGACCAGTATTTTGAATCCATTCCATATGCGGGATAGAGAATATACAAGACAAATATGTGTAATCATAAAGACCCGGGAGAATCAGAGATTCTCCCGGATCTTTATGGAATGTTCTGTAAAAATTATATACAAACGGTTGAAAAGAGAGTCTGATAACGGTAATATAATAACAAAACGCGGGGAAGGGCGATAAAGTAAAGAGGAGGTTATAATATGCTTTATATTGGAGTGGATTTGGGGACATCTGCAGTTAAATTGCTTCTGATGGACGGAGAAGGACAGATCAGGAAGATTGTTTCCAGAGAATATCCTATTTATTTTCCACATCCGGGCTGGTCGGAGCAGAATCCGGAGGACTGGTTTGCAGGAACGATGGACGGACTGAAAGAACTGCTGGATGGTTGTGACAGATCAGAGGTAGCAGGTATCAGTTTTGGCGGACAGATGCACGGATTGGTGATCCTGGACAAGGAGGATCAGGTGATTCGACCGGCACTTTTGTGGAACGATGGCCGTACTTATGAAGAATGCGATTACCTGAACAATGTGATCGGAAAGGAGAAGCTTTCTGAATACACAGCGAATATTTCCTTTACCGGATTTACCGCACCGAAGATTCTGTGGGTAAAGAATAAGGAACCAGAGAATTTTGCACGGATCGCAAAGATCATGCTTCCGAAGGATTATATTGCTTATCGGTTGTCCGGTGTACACTGTACGGATGTATCAGATGCATCCGGTATGCTGATCTTCGATGTAAAGAACCGCTGCTGGTCAAAGGAGATGTGCAAGATCTGCGGAGTCAGAGAGAATCAGCTTGCAAAGGTCTATGAATCCTATGAGACCGTGGGAACCGTGCTTCCGGCGATTGCAGACGAGCTTGGAATTCCGCACACAGTGAAGGTGGCAGCCGGAGCCGGAGACAATGCGGCGGCAGCAGTGGGAACCGGAACTGTTGGTGATGGAATGTGCAATATTTCTCTGGGAACCAGCGGAACGATTTTTATTTCCTCTGAAAAATTTGGCGTAGACAAGCACAATGCCCTGCATGCGTTTGCTCATGCAGACGGACATTATCATCTGATGGGATGCATGCTCAGTGCAGCTTCCTGTAATAAATGGTGGATGGATGAGATCATCGGGACCAAAGACTATGCCCAGGAGCAGAAAGCTATCACAAAGCTTGGCGAGAATCATGTATATTTTCTGCCGTATCTGATGGGCGAGCGTTCCCCGCATAATAATCCGAATGCAAGAGGAACATTCATTGGCATGACGATGGATACCAGCCGGGCGGATATGACGCAGGCAGTATTGGAAGGTGTGGCATTTGCACTGCGGGATTCTCTGGAGGTGGCAAAATCACTGGGGATCAAGATTGAGCGCACCAAGATCTGTGGTGGTGGAGCCAAGAGCCCGTTGTGGAGAAAGATCATTGCAAATGTCATGAATCTGAAAGTAGATATGATCGAGAGCGAGGAAGGACCGGCACTGGGCGGAGCCATGCTGGCAGCTGTTGCCTGCGGAGAATATGAAAATGTGGAAGCGGCAGCAGATAAGCTTGTGAAGATCATCGGCACTGTAGAGCCGGAGCCGGAACTGGTAGCAAAATACGAAGAGAGATATCAGCAGTTCCGTCAGATCTACCCGGCATGCAAGCCGTTGTTTGAGATCATCAAATAAGATGAAGTAAAAGGCAGTAAGCCGTTACGGAATTGTTAACAATATATGAAACTTCTACAGAGTGCGTGCAGACGCACTCTGTTTATGTTATACTAGGAGCTGTATGACAGGGGGAAACTGATTATGGTAAGTAAAAATATAACTGTACAGAATGAAGAAGGAATCCATTTGAGACCGGCGAGCATGCTGGTAGACCAGGCAAACAAATTCCGTTCCCGCATCAGACTGCAGAGCGGTGAACATGAGAGAAACTGTAAGAGTCTTATGAGTCTTCTTGCATTTCCAATCTGCCCGGGAACAGAAGTGACGATCCAGTGTGAAGGTGAAGACGAAGAAGAGGCACTGAAGGCAATGTTGGATTGTATTCATAAACTGAAGGAAATACAACCGGAAACAAAAGGGTAAGTCTCAGAATGGCTAAGAAAAATCTCAAGAAAACCAAGAGTAAGATCGTATCTGCTGCATGGAAACTGTTCTATGAGCAGGGGTACGAGGACACGACCATAGAGGAAATCATTGAAGAGTCCGGGACTTCCAAGGGATCTTTTTACCATTATTTTGAAGGAAAAGATGCACTGCTCGGTTCTCTTGCCTATATGATGGATGAGAAATACGAGGAACTGGAGCCGACGATCGCAGATGATGCAGACAGTTACGAGGTGCTGTTATATCTGAACCGTGAACTGCTGACCATGATTGAAGAGACCATTAACATGGAGCTTCTGACCCGGCTTTATTCCACGCAGCTCACCACTCACGGTGACCGGCCGCTGCTGGATCATGGCAGGACGTATTATAAGCTGCTTCGGAAGATCATCACCCGTGGACAGGAGCAGGGAACGCTCCGGGCAGATATGCGGGTCAATGAGCTGGTGCGCTATTATGCCATGTGTGAGCGGGCGCTTCTGTATGAATGGTGTCTGCGGAAGGGCGAATACTCTCTGTCAGAAGAGGCAGAGTGTAAATTTCCGATGATGATTGCAAGTATGAAGACGAAAAACTAGAATAAAGTCTATACTTTACTCTGTATTGTATCCTGTTTTATATTGTGCTAGAATGCATGACATATGCGAAAATAAAGTATTTTTTGCAGAAAATAAATATAGAACGTGAGGGAGAACAAGAATGAGTACTATACAGATCTTGATGCTGGCGACAATTCTGGTCTATCTGATTGGAATGGTAGCCATCGGTGCAGTTCTGGCAAAGGAGAACCGGACTACCGACGATTTTTATCTTGGAGGCAGAAAATTAGGCCCGTTTGTGACGGCCATGAGTGCAGAAGCATCTGACATGAGCAGCTGGCTTCTTATGGGACTTCCGGGAGTTGCATACCTGACAGGTACTGCAGATGCTGCATGGACAGCCATTGGTCTTGCCATCGGAACCTATGTAAACTGGCTCCTGGTTGCAAAACGTCTTCGTAATTATACCCATGTGTGTAACAATTCCACCACGCTGCCGTTGTTCTTTTCTAATCGGTATCGTGATGAAAAGAGAGCACTGTCTGTGATCGCAGCAGTTCTGATCATTATTTTCTTTGTACCCTATACCGCATCCGGTTTTGCTGCCTGCGGAAAATTATTTGCAAATCTGTTTGGTCTTGATTATGTTCCGGCTATGATCATCAGTGCGATTGTGATTGTGGCTTACACGACTCTGGGCGGATTTCTGGCAGCAAGTACCACGGACTTTGTACAGAGTATCGTTATGACACTGGCGATTATTGTGGTATTTGGTTTTGGTATCACGAAAGTCGGAAGCTTTGAGGCAGTTATGGCCAATGCGCAGTCCATGGCAGGATACTTCAGTCTGACACAGATCCATGATGCGGCAACTGGAACAGCATCACCTTATGGAATCCTGACGATCTTCTCCATGCTGGCATGGGGACTTGGATATTTTGGAATGCCTCATGTACTGCTTCGTTTTATGGCAATTGAAGATGTAAAGAAGCTGAAGCTTTCCAGAAGAGTGGCAACTGTATGGGTTGTGATCTCCATGTTTGTTGCAGTCTTCATCGGAGTAATCGGTAATGCAATGTCCAAAGTCGGCGTGATCCCGACACTGGAGGATCCGGAGACCATCATTATCGTGGTGGCAGGCGTGATCTCTCAGCATGGTGTGCTGGCTGCTATCGTAGCAGGTCTGATCCTGGCAGGTATTCTGGCAGCGACCATGTCCACCGCAGATTCTCAGCTTCTGGCGGCATCCTCCAGCGCTTCTCAGAATATTCTGAAAGAAGTATTTATGAAGGATATGAGTGAGAAGACCGGTATGCTGATCGCGCGTATCACCGTTCTGATCATTGCTCTGATCGGTGTATTTATCGCAAGAGATCCGAACAGCTCTGTATTCCAGATCGTATCCTTTGCATGGGCAGGTTTCGGTGCTTCCTTCGGACCACTGGTTCTGATGGCACTGTTCTGGAAACGCTCCACTCTGCAGGGTGCACTGGCTGGTATGGTCAGCGGTGGAGTTATGGTATTTGTATGGAAATTCCTGATCCGTCCCATGGGTGGCGCACTTGGAATCTACGAGCTTCTTCCGGCATTCCTGGTTGGCCTGGCTGTGAACGTGATCGTCAGCCTTCTGACTCCGGTTCCATCCAAAGAGATTCAGGACGAATTTGAGAAAGTGGCTAAGATGTAGTGTGTGTAAATAAAAAAGTGGCGATCGTTAAAAGACCGCTGCTTTTTTTTACGGATTTCGAAAAATCGAAAGCTGATTTCGCAAAAACAAAATCATAAAACCTGTTTTTATGCTACTATAATAGCAGCATATAGAAACGGAGAGATAAGATGAATGACAAAGAACGATACAGAGAAGCAGTTTTATAAATCTCGTAAATTTTTAGTTTTAGTTATTTTATTGGGTCTTTGTATTTTTGAAGTAATGATGGTGAGATGCTTATATTATTATAAGCTGGTCAATTTTCCGTGGATAGAAACAGCATATTATGTATCGCAAATCGCAAGTAGTTTATTTGTTAGTGGAGGTGTAATTGTTGCTGTATGGCAATATTATTTGTCGCGTAAAAGCACAAAGATAGATCTGGAATTAAGTCAAGTTCAACGGGCAATTGATCTATCCGAATATTATAAAGATAATATTTTAATCTATCTTCCGGCAATTAAATATGTTTTTGATCAATCAGGAGCAACAAAGATTCTTGATACGATTCATACTGAAAGTATGCAGCGTTTCGATAAAGCAGAATTAGAAAGGCTGCTTACACCCAATCAGATAAAGGGGTTACAGCAATTACAGAAATCTTCTGATTTTTTGAAAGCTGTTTTGGAAGCAAATGATATTTACAATTTGAAAATGAATATTCGAGGGGAAGAAGAGGAACAGATAGTAGCAGGAAAGAAAAAACGTGTTCTTAAGATTGATTCTACTTCTGTAAGCATTGCATTTATGTCGAATCTGATCAACCGTGTATTAAATAATATGGAATATTTTGCATTACATTTCAGGCATTTTACAGCAGATGAAACAGTAGTCTATCAATCACTTCATCAGACATATATCAAGTTTATGCCATATTTTTATTATTACATTGCAAGAGCAAATGAAAATTCGACAGATAAATTGTATACAAATGTAATTTGGTTATACGGAAGCTGGAAAAGTAAAAGCATTTCTAAAAATGAAGAGCATGCTGAAAATGCGGATTCGTTAATTGATGTTGGAACGACTGTAAGTCGATATCAACATAATTGACATAACAACTAAAATGGAATATTATAATATCATATAAGATGCATATTCATCTAAAGGAGGTACGCTATGGGTGTTGGAGGAACTACAGTTTTTTGAATGATATAATAACAATAAGGGGCTGTAAAATAAGTCCCTAATATAAGAAACGCCAATTCCGGCAAATGTCGGTTTTGGCGTTTCTTTGTATT
>NZ_JBBMFC010000042.1:0-11309 GCF_040096225.1 Hominiventricola aquisgranensis
AGCTGAGGTTCATAATCACCATTACGATCCCTTGGGATTGCCACATCCATATCTCCATAACTGGTGTGCATGGTTTTGCTGGAATGTCCATTTCTACTATTGTCTGTTTCTTTGTTTCGATAGTCATACTTGGAATATCCTAATTCTTCATCCAGTTCTTCATCCAAAGCACCTTCCAAAATGACAGACATCATGTCACGCATGATGCTGTTAACATCGGTGCCATCTTTGATGCTGATATCATTATTTTTCAGATAGTTACGCATCATTTCTCTCATTGCTGCTTTTTGTGGGCTGTCTTTTCTTCTTGCCATAAAAATAACCTCCAAACTGAGTAATTTTATCTTACATCAGTTTGGAGGTTTACACAAACTTTGGGATACTCCCTTTCCAGCCTGTCTTTTTTATGTGTGTCCGAAGGCACACGTTTCTAAAATAAGATCTTATTCTTTGCCATTCCAGCAATAGGTGCACAGATGATCAGGATCGATACCGACGGAATCCAGAAGGTCATCCAGCCGGTTGAACTTCAAAGAAGTAAAATTCAATTCTTTACGGATCTCTTCTACCATGATCTCATATTTTTCAGAAGAAGGATCGGTGTATTCCTGAAGGATTTCATCTGACACATCAGGTCCTTCCAGCTTTTGGATCACTTTTCTGGCGATCAGATCCATGTCTGATTTAGAGCGGGAGAAGTTTAAGTACTTGCAGCCGTAGACCAGTGGTGGACATGCCGGCCGGATATGAACTTCTTTAGCTCCACTCTCATACAGGAACTCTGTGGTTTCACGAAGCTGCGTTCCGCGGACAATAGAATCGTCAATGAGGAGCAGGCTCTTACCCTGGATCAGTTCATGAATCGGGATCAGCTTCATATGGGCGATCAGGTTACGGGTATCCTGGATCGTCGGCATGAAGGAGCGGGGCCAGGTAGGTGTGTATTTAATGAAAGGACGGGAAAATGGAATGCCGGATTCATTGGCATATCCAACCGCATGGGCAATTCCGGAATCGGGCACACCAGCTACCGTATCCGGTGTCACATCATCCCGCTTTGCCATACAGGCTCCACAGTTACAGCGCATCTGTTCTACACTGACACCCTCATAGACGCTGGACGGATATCCATAATAGACCCACAGAAATGTACAGATCTTCATATCCTTTCCAGGAGTAGCCAGTGTACGGACTTCCTCCGGTGTCACTACCACAATCTCGCCGGGACCAAGTTCCCGTTCGGGTTCATAACCCAGATTCAGATAAGCAAAGCTTTCAAATGTCACACAATAAGCATCTTCCTTACGTCCGATGATCACCGGTGTTCTTCCCATTTTGTCACGGGCAGCGTAGATACCCTTTGGAGTCAATAACAGAAGAGTCATGGAACCATCGATCAGTTCCTGTGCATAACGGATACCGTCGATCAGATTCTCCTTCTGATTGATAATAGCTGCCACCAGCTCGGTTGGGTTGATGTCGCCACCGCTCATTTCCAGAAAATGAGTGTGTCCGCTCTGGAAGATCAGCTTCGTAATCTCTTCTGCGTTGTTGATCTTACCAACGGTAGTAATCGCAAAGGTTCCATGATGGGAACGGACGATCAATGGCTGGGGTTCGTAGTCTGAGATACAGCCAATACCAATATTACCTTTCATTTTCTGCATATCCTTTTCGAATTTGGTACGGAAAGGTGCATTTTCAATATTATGGATCGCACGGTCAAAACCATCCGGTCCGTAGACCGCCATACCTCCACGACGGGTTCCCAGATGGGAATGGTAATCTGTTCCAAAGAACAGGTCAAACAAACAGTCTGATTTTGATGCAACTCCGAAAAAGCCGCCCATAGTTATCCTCCTCAGTAAATGTTTTAACAGTCATCAAGAAACATTATATCTGTGACGGCTCCAAAAGAAAAGCCAATTTTTGTCAAATTTTTTGAAAAAATAAAAGGATTGTGGTATCGTAGAAAACAGATTTGAATATGTGAGGTGCAAGAGATGAGATTATTTGTATACAGTATGAGAACCTTTGATGAGCTTCCGTTTTTTGAAAAATTCTGTGCGAAATACAATGTGGAATATGATTACACCACCGAGACGCCCTGTCTGGAGAACCTTGACATGGCAGCAGGCTATGATGTGGTGGATGTGATCACGACCGTATTTGACAAGCCTATGTTGAAGAAACTTCATGATCTGGGGATCAAATGTATTGCCACCAGAACCATCGGCTATGACCACATTGATGTGGAGTATGCAAAGGAGCTGGGGCTTGGTGTGATCCATATCAGTTATTCACCGAACAGTGTAGCGGATTACACAATCATGATGATGCTGATGGGCTGTCGCAAGATGAAGCATATTATGGAGCGGGCTGCCATTCAGGATTATACCTTGAAAGGAAAACTGGGCCGGGAACTGCCGGACTGCACCGTTGGAATCATCGGAACCGGCCGGATCGGTCGTACCGTGATTCGTCACCTGAGCGGATTTGGCTGTAAGATGCTGGCTTATGATCTCTATGAAAATGACGAAATGAAGCAGTATGCGCAGTATACAGATCTGGAGACTCTTTATAAAGAGTGTGATATTATTACCCTCCATGCACCGGCAACCGAGGATAATTATCATATGATCGGCACAGATGCCATTGCAAAGATGAAGCAGGACGTGATTATTATTAACTGTGCCCGTGGCGCCCTGATCGACACGGATGCGCTGATCGATGGTATCGAGAGCGGCAAAGTCGGTTTTGCAGGATTGGATGTGGTGGAGCATGAGAGCGGTCTGTATTACTTTGACCGTATGGGTGAGCCGCTTCACAATCCACGTCTGGCGATCCTTCGTTCCTATTCCAACGTGGTTGTCAGCCCGCATACGGCATTCTACACCGACGAGGCGGTTGCCAATATGGCAGAAAATTCCATCATCGGTGCGATCAAATTCATGAATGGAGAAGATACCCCGTATCTTGTATAGGCTCAGCAATCGGTTTGCATGGCAATGCATCGGTGTTTTGTGCCCGTTATGCAAACTGATAATTGTATAAATACCATATAAAAATCAGATAATTTATAAAATATAAATATTTTATCTAAAAAAAGTTGACAAAATAAGAAAGATGTTGTATTATAAAGTCACCAACAAGAAAGAGATACAAAAATCTCTGGAACGGAGGTAAGGTCCAATGGGAAGATGAAAAACCTTACAAAAAGATGAATTGATGAGGATGAAACGGACAACTGAATGATCTGACAGAATTAAAAAGATCAAGATTCTAAGCAGACTGGATGAAGTTGATCGAGATCCGAATAAGAATATCAGACAGGTGGACGAGAAACACCGTGATACAAAGTCGGACAGACACTTGCTCAGTATGATACATAATCGCAGATCGATAGAAAGTGGATCAGATCAAATAGAAACAGAGGTACAGACCGATGCAGAGTCTCAAGAAGGATCAAAAAAAGTAAGGAAAAAAATCAAAGGAGGACCAACAATCTGAAAGACCCAATAATCTTGAAAGGAGATAATAAAGGTGAAACTCCAGATTGACAGGTAAAGAGTCATTCGATGAATCAAAATCGGATGACTCTTTTTCGTGTGTTCTGCAAAAGTTATGGTAGAGATTTTTGGAAGTTGCGGTTATAATAAAAAGGAACATGAGCAGGAGGCACGGAACATGTATGAGTATGACAGTAGAGTACGCCTGTCGGAGGTGGATCAGCATCAGAGGATGACTTTGAATGCAGTATTGAATTATTTTCAGGACTGCAGTTCTTTTCACTCAGAAGATCTGGGTGTGGGGATTGAGTATCTGAACGAACACAATCGAATGTGGGTGCTGCGGTCATGGAAGATCGTTGTGGACCGTTATCCATATATGGGTGAACAGATCAAAGTAGGCACATGGCCTTATGAGTTTGGTCGTATGACAGGACGGAGAAACTTCCGGCTGCTGGACAATCAGGGAAAGATGGCGGCTTATGCGGATTCTGAATGGGTATTGATGGATACAGAGCGCATGCGGCCAACGAAGATCGAGGAAAGTCTCTCCGGAGCATATACACTGGAGCCGGGACTGAATATGGGTTCAGAAGAAGGAAAGATCCGCTTACCGGAGCAGATGGAGAGCAGAGATGCATTTGAAGTGCATGAATATCATCTGGATGTGAATCGGCATGTAAATAACGGACAATATGTACAGATGGCGGCAGATTATCTGCCGGAAGAGACGAAGATTCACGAGATGCGGGCAGAATATAAACGGTCGGCCGTACTGGGTAACCAGATCTGTCCTTTGATCGGAAAGAGGGAGAACACCTGGATTGTATCGTTAAATGATGAAAATGGTATGCCTTATGCAGTGATAGAATTTAAGTGACAGGAGAAAGAAAGTTGATGCAGTTAGGAGAAAAACAGCTTCTGAAGGTTGTGAAAAAAGTGGAATTTGGTGTGTATCTGGGAGAAGAGGACTCTGAAGAGAGAGTCTTGCTTCCGATAAAGCAGGTTCCTGAAAATATACAGGTGGGAGATGGACTGGAAGTATTTTTATATAAGGATTCCAAGGACCGTCTGATCGCAACAACCAGAGAACCAGCGGTAACATTGGGACAGATTGCAAAGCTTCCGGTGAAAGAAGTGACCAAGATCGGTGCATTTCTGGACTGGGGATTGGAAAAAGATCTGTTTCTGCCGTTTAAGCAGCAGACCCACCGGGTACATCCAGGAGAAGAGTGTCTGGTAGGACTTTACACAGATAAGAGTGGACGTCTGTGTGCGACCATGAATGTATATGAGTATTTAAGGCAGGACAGCCCTTATGCGAAGGATGATCATGTAACAGGGACAATCTACCAGATCAGCAAGAATTTTGGAGCGTTTGTGGCAGTGGATGATCAGTTTTCCGGTCTTATTCCAGCCAGAGAGTTTTTTGGACAGGCACAGATCGGAGATCAGGTGCAGGCCCGTGTAACCGGTGTGAAGGAAGATGGTAAACTGGACTTGAGTCTTCGCGAAAAAGTAGGCGTGCAGATCAATGAGGACGCGGCAGCCGTTATGCGTGTGATTGAAGAATTTGACGGGGTACTGCCTTTCACAGATAAAGCATCTCCGGAGGTGATCAAGCGGGAAATGGCTATGAGTAAAAATGCATTTAAGCGTGCCGTTGGTCATCTGCTGAAAGAGAAAAAAATTGAAATAACAGAGAAAAGTATTCGAAAACTATAAAAAACATCCAAATTCTCCCAGACTTTAAAAGGTATTTTTGGATGGGAATCAGGAAAAAAGGCTTGCAAATACAGGTTTTCTTGAGTATAATGTAGGCGTAGAAAAGGAAAGGAGATTATAGAAATGAAAGTACAGAATATCAAAGATGTGAACAAGTTCTTTGAAGTGATCGACAGCTGTAAAGGTAAAGTAGAGTTAGTTACGGGAGAGGGCGACAGACTGAATCTGAAATCCAAACTGTGCCAGTATGTATCCCTTGCAAATATTTTCTCCAACGGTGAGATTCCGGAACTGGAGATCATTGCTTATGAGAAAGAGGATATCGATAAACTGCTGTCCTTCATGATCAACGGCTAATAACACATAAGAATTTACAGATCAGGGAATGATGATTTATCATTCCCTGATTTTTTTATACGTAAATATAATGCAAAATACACATGGAATGTGGTATCATGAAACATAGTTCGATATACGCAGAGGGGATACGAAAAGAAGATGAATTTTACACATTTACATGTGCATACAGAATACAGTCTGTTGGATGGATCCAATAAGATCAAGGAATATGTGGCAAGAGTCAAGAAACTGGGCATGGACAGTGCAGCGATCACTGACCATGGTGTCATGTATGGTGTGATTGATTTTTATAAAGAGGCAAAAGCTCAGGGAATCAAGCCGATCCTGGGATGCGAGGTCTATGTGGCGCCAGGTTCCCGGTTTGACAAAGAGGCAGGAAATAACGAAGATCGTTATTATCATCTGGTGTTGCTGGCGGAAAATAACGAGGGCTACCAGAACCTGATGAAGATCGTATCGATCGGGTTTATCGATGGATTTTACTATAAGCCGCGCGTGGATATTGAGACACTGGAAACATATCATGAAGGTATCATTGCATTGAGCGCCTGCCTAGCAGGAGAGATTCCACGCTATATCATGCGTGGAATGTACGAGGAAGCATGTAAATCTGCTCTGCGCTATCAGAATATCTTTGGAAAAAATAATTTCTTTCTGGAGCTGCAGGATCATGGCATGCCGGAACAGAAGCAGGTCAATCAGTCGCTGCTTCGCATGAGCAGGGAGATGGGAATTGAATTGGTGGCAACCAATGATGTGCACTACACGTATGCGGAGGATGTGAAGCCGCATGATATCCTGCTCTGTCTGCAGACTGGCAAACGGTTGTCGGATGAGGACCGTATGCGTTATGAAGGCGGTCAGTATTTTGTTAAATCCCCGGAAGAGATGGCAACGTTGTTTCCCTATGCACCTGAAGCTTTGGAAAATACGTATAAGATTGCACAGCGTTGTAATGTGGAGATTGAGTTTGGCGTGACCAAGCTGCCGAAATACGATGTGCCGGAAGGCTATACTTCCTGGGAATATCTGAATAAATTGTGCTGGGATGGATTTGCAGAGAGATATCCGGATGATACCGGAAAATTGAGAGATCAGCTGACCTATGAGTTGTCCATTATTCAGAAGATGGGATATGTGGATTATTTCCTGATCGTATGGGATTTCATCAAGTATTCCAGAGACCATGGGATTGCTGTGGGACCTGGACGAGGTTCTGCCGCAGGAAGTCTGGTTTCCTATACGCTGGGAATCACGAATATTGACCCGGCAAAATATCAGTTGCTGTTTGAGCGTTTTTTGAACCCGGAGCGAGTATCCATGCCCGATATCGATGTGGACTTCTGCTTCGAACGGAGACAGGAAGTCATCGATTATGTCGTCCGTAAATACGGCAAAGACCGGGTTGCACAGATCGTGACCTTTGGTACACTGGCGGCAAGAGGTGTGCTTCGTGATGTGGGGCGTGTGATGGATATGCCCTATGCCTTTGTGGATTCCATTGCGAAGATGGTGCCGCAGG
The DNA here is from genome assembly GCF_040096225.1 of Hominiventricola aquisgranensis. Classification (NCBI taxonomy): domain Bacteria; kingdom Bacillati; phylum Bacillota; class Clostridia; order Lachnospirales; family Lachnospiraceae; genus Hominiventricola; species Hominiventricola aquisgranensis. The sequence goes on from NZ_JBBMFC010000042.1 coordinate 7,117, forward strand.
AACTGAATATTACACTGGATCGGGCGTTGAAGACCAATCCGGAGTTTAAGACTTTATATGACACCAATGAGCAGGTAAAAGAGCTGGTGGATATGTCCATGCGCCTGGAGGGACTGCCACGGCATACATCCATGCATGCGGCAGGTGTGGTCATCAGTCAGAAGGCGGTAGATGAATATGTGCCGCTCTCCAGAGCACAGGACGGATCACTGACCACTCAGTTTACCATGACCACATTGGAAGAACTTGGACTTCTGAAAATGGATTTCCTGGGGCTTCGTACCCTGACTGTGATCCAGAATGCTGTGCGGATGGCCGAGCAGGGACATGGCTGCAAGATTGATGTGGATCACATTGATTACAATGATAAAGCAGTGTTGGATTCTCTGGGAACCGGTAAGACAGACGGCGTGTTCCAGCTGGAAAGTACGGGTATGAAGAATTTCATGAAGGAGCTGAAGCCTCAGAGCCTGGAGGATATTATCGCAGGTATTTCCCTGTATCGTCCAGGTCCCATGGATTTTATCCCTCAGTATATCAGGGGAAAAAATCATCCGGAGACGATTACTTACGACTGCCCGCAGCTGGAATCGATTCTGGAACCGACCTATGGCTGTATTGTCTATCAGGAGCAGGTTATGCAGATCGTGCAGAAGCTGGCAGGTTATACATTGGGCCGTGCAGACCTGGTGCGCCGTGCCATGTCAAAGAAGAAGGCAGCTGTCATGCAGCAGGAACGCCAGAACTTTGTATATGGAAATGAAGCGGAAGGCGTACCTGGGTGTATTTCCAGAGGGATCCCGGAAAATGTGGCAAATAAGATCTATGATGATATGATCGACTTTGCAAAATATGCATTTAATAAATCCCATGCAGCGGCTTATGCGGTAGTTGCCTATCAGACTGCGTGGCTGAAATATTATTATCCGGTGGAATTTATGGCAGCGTTGATGACATCTGTTATCGATAATTCAACAAAAGTGTCCGAGTATATTCTGACTTGTCGGCAGATGAACATCGGTATTCTTGCACCGGATGTAAATGAGAGTGAAAGTGCATTTTCCGTGTCCGGTGGAGCCATCCGTTATGGTCTGAATGCCATCAAGAGTATTGGTCGTCCGGTGATCGAGAGCATTATTGCAGAACGAAAAGCAGGGGGACCGTATGTAGATCTTTCTGATTTTATCCACCGTCTGCCAGGCAAAGATGTGAATAAACGTGTAGTGGAAAATCTGATCAAGTCGGGCGCATTTGACAGCTTTCCGGCGAACCGCAGGCAGATGATGCTGATCTACGGGCAGATCATGGATGAGGCAGCGCAGAAAAAGAAGACAGAACTGGCGGGACAGATGAGCCTGTTTGATTTTGCGGCAGAAGAGGATAAGGAAGCTTTCAAAGTGAAGATTCCAGTAGTTGCTGAATATAACAAGGGAGATCTGCTGGCATTTGAAAAAGAGGTACTGGGATTTTATATCAGCGGTCATCCATTAGAAGAATATGAAGAGCAGTGGAAGCGAGGAATCAGCCATGTGACCACAGATTTTCTCCCACCGGAGGAGGGAGAACTTCCGAAGGTTCATGACGGGGAGCGTGCCACCGTGGGAGGCATGATTACCACTAAGACGATGAAAGCCACCAAGACCAATAAAATGATGGCATTCATCACCATTGAGGATCTGGTGGGAACCGTGGAAGTGATTGTATTTCCAAGAGATTATGAAAAGATCGGAAAGATGCTGAATGTGGATGATAAAGTGTTTGTAAGCGGACGGATTTCTGCTGAGGAAGATCGTGCCAGCAAGATGATCCTGGAAAGCATCCGCCCATTTTCAGAGCCGAAGAAGGAACTGTGGATCCAGTTTACGGATGTGGAAGAGTTTAAACGCCGGGAACCGGAACTGTTGTCAACGATCATGGATAGCGAAGGCAGCGACAGTGTGATCATCTATGTAAAAAAAGAAAAGATGAAGAAGGTGCTTCCTGCCAGCCGGAATATTAAGATCACAGATGAGCTCTTGGGGCGGCTTTATCAGATATTTGGAGAGAAAAATGTAAAAGCTGTAGAGAAGTATATTGAAAATACAGGAAAAATGCATTAAAATGTGAAAGAATTACGTTTTTAACAAACTGTTTGCGGAGGAATCGACCATGGCAAAAGAAGTGAACACAATTGGAGTTTTGACAAGTGGCGGAGACGCGCCGGGTATGAACGCAGCCATTCGCGCAGTGGTGCGTCAGGCATGCGCCAACGGCAAGAAGGTAAAAGGAATCCGCAGAGGATATCAGGGCCTTCTGGAAGAAGATATTATAGATATGCAGAGAGAATCTGTCAGTGATATCGTGGACAAAGGCGGTACTATCTTATTTACGGCCAGATGCTCAGAGTTCCGTACAGAAGATGGTCAGAGAAAAGGTGCGGAGATCTGCAAGAAACATGGAATTGATGGTCTGGTAGTCATCGGTGGAGACGGTTCCTTTGCAGGCGCACAGAAGCTGGCAGGATTTGGCGTAAATACAGTTGGTGTGCCGGGAACCATTGACCTTGATATTGCATGTACAGAATACACTATCGGATTTGATACGGCAGTTAATACAGCCATGCAGGCCATTGATAAAGTACGTGATACTTCCACATCCCATGAGCGCTGCAGCATCATTGAGGTTATGGGACGTAATGCAGGATACATTGCACTGTGGTGCGGTATTGCCAACGGTGCAGAAGATATTCTGATCCCGGAACAGTATGATTATGATGAGCAGAAGATCATCAATAACATTATCAATAACAGAAAACGTGGAAAGAAGCATCATATTATCATCAATGCAGAGGGAATCGGACATTCCACTTCTATGGCAAGGCGAATCGAGGCAGCTACCGGTGTGGAGACCCGTGCAACGATCCTGGGTTACATGCAGCGTGGCGGAAGCCCGACCTGCCGTGACCGTGTCTATGCGACCATGATGGGTGCCATGGCAGTCGATCTGCTCTGCGAAGGCAAAAGTAACCGTGTAGTTGGATTCAGCCACGGTGAGTTCAAGGATTTTGATATTAATGAAGCGCTTGGCATGAACAAGGGTGTATCAGATTATATGATTAAAGTTGCAAAGGATATGTCCAAATAATGATAACAAGTACATCGAATCCACAGGTAAAGAATCTGCAGCAGCTTGGCCGTAAGGCAAAGCTTCGCAATGAGCAGGATGTCTTTCTTGTGGAAGGAACAAAAATGTATCTGGAAGCTCCAGCGGAACGGATCCGCAAGGTCTATCTCTCCCAAAGTCTCTATGAGGAAAAGGGAGAAAGCTTTGTAAAAGGACATGACGTAGAGATTCTGGAGGACAGAGTGTTTGCAGCGGCCTGCGATACGAAGACACCACAGGGTGTGCTGTGCATGGTACAGCAGTATCATTACCGGTTAGAAGACCTGTTGAAGAAAAAGAATCCATTGCTGATGATCCTGGAAAATCTGCAGGATCCGGGAAATCTGGGGACAATTCTGCGGACAGCCGAAGGTGCAGGTGTAGATGGTGTGATTCTGAGCAAGGAGTCTGTGGATATCTACAATCCTAAGACGATCCGTTCAACCATGGGTTCTGTGTACCGGCTTCCGTTTCTCTATGTGGACAGCATTGAGTCCATCCTTCCTGTGCTGAAAAAGCATCATGTGCACACCTATGCGGCACATCTGAAAGGAAAAAACAGCTACGAGCAGGAGAATTACTGTGGTGGAACCGCATTTTTCATTGGAAATGAGGGAAATGGTCTGACCGATCACCTGAGCAGTCAGGCGGACACATTGATTCGGATTCCTATGGAAGGAAAGCTGGAATCGCTCAACGCGGCAGTTGCATCTGCGATACTTATGTATGAGTCTTACAGACAGAGAAGAAATGCATAAATAAAATTTGAAAAAATTTTAAAAAAGGTATTGACTTTTATCAAAAATATGATAAGATAAATAAGTCAGTTCGGTACAGCAACGAACGGACAACAAGATGGGGTCTTAGCTCAGCTGGGAGAGCATCTGCCTTACAAGCAGAGGGTCACAGGTTCGAGCCCTGTAGGCCCCATTTTTTATGTCTATATTACTTTCTTTCACAGGCCATTGGCCTGTTTTTTTTGTGTTTGCGCGCCATGGGCACGCTCTAACGGGTGCAAGTCCCGAACATGCCCAGATAGTGGGAAGTGTATA
>NZ_JBBMFC010000043.1:0-10083 GCF_040096225.1 Hominiventricola aquisgranensis
AGCTCATACTGGATGCTGCCTACGGGAGAACCACCTACAACAATTGTGCCAACTTTTTTGTTTTTTAACTGCAATCCGCGGCAGTAGCACTTATCAATGATAAGTTTCAATTGTGCTGACATTCCCCACCAATAAACTGGTGTAGCAAAAAGAATCATATCTGCGGCAGCAATTTTATCAATGGTAGAATTTGTATCATCCTTATCGATGCATCCCTTAGAGCATTGACAGACACCACATCCTTTGCATGGTGCAATGTTGAGTTTGTCGGGTTCAATGATTTCAATTTTATTCTTTTCTGACGCTCCTTTTATAAATGCATTGATTGCTGCCAGCGTATTTCCTTTTCTGGCACTTCCATTAATGATTACAATTTTCATGCGTGTATCCTCCAACTTCCGATTTTAATGTCTCTATTATACCATAATGATACTATTATAAAAAAGGAAAAAGAGCTCCTTCGAGCTCTCTTGATTCAGTTCTGTAAACTTGAAGTTGTTGTATTCTATACTGATACATCAATAGAATTACGAACTAGCCTATTACCATTTTTGACAAGTGTCGCTTCCACTGATTCTCTTGTGACATTATCAAGAATACTTGTATCAAATTTTTGTCCCGGTTTCCAATTTGGATTAGCTGCTTTCACTGCTGCATACATAGCGGATCTATACTGTCCTTCATATTGTTCTAAAGTCCATGTACCACTTAAACGTTTATCTTTATTCACACTTAATTGATAATCTTTGAAAATATCTGAACGCTTAGTTGTATCACCATTTGAAACACCATTTTCTTGAATAAATTCTTTCTTTACATTATCAAACATTTTTTGACGATATTCCTCAGATACATTTGTGAGTTTCTGCCACGATGTACCTTTGCCAGTAACATCCATTCCTGCCACTCCATTTGCATTCAGTAAATCCCCATCGGAATCAAATTGTTTCATCAAATTATTAACAATAGTATCCCTTCCGCCAAATATTTCATATATCATTTTTTCTTCTGGAGACATCATAGCTTCGTTCTGAATTACTCCTTCTAACCAGCCTTTTTCTTTCAAAGCCTTATATTGTTTGCTATTAGTATTGACACCACTATAGGCATTACCTAATCCACTAATATTCATCGACATACAAAAACCTCCTCGTAAATAAACTAAAACTCCGTTTAAAACCAAATCATTACTATATATAGTATATCGTCATATCTCCTACAAAAATAAATAAGGCAGTTTCACAAATACCGATTTTCTCAATTCTCCAAACTTGAAGCTATTCAACTCGAATACTTACGGGGTACAGGGTGAGATTGCCCCCACCCTCAACTTTATACCATTTATCCTTTTCGAGGTTGATTTTTTCTGTCACACCATGTGTAATGTACCCGATTATGTACTGTTCTCCTGTTTCAATATCAGTAAAGACTACATCCGTATCGCTATCGCCACTTACTTTTACAGTTCCCCAAAGTGGCTGTATTTGTTCTGCTTTTATTGTACCTTCGCCATTTGAAAGAGTGATGGTATGCTTTTTCTGGATAATGGAACAAATCAAAAGCACGATCAGAAAGGCAACTATCGCACACAGCATCAAACGCTTCGTTTTCATCAAGACACCTCCTGCAAATTTTAAGTTGTCGATTCCTTTATTATCTAATCTGTTAGCAATCTATTCAACAGCATCTGCCTGTTGTTGATAAACATTTCTGTTACCTGATAACTCTCTGTTTCTTCATATTCGCATAAATGGATGCTTCCATTATCAAAACAATAGATGTCTGCATCTGGTATTCCTAACAAAATCGGTGAATGCGTAACGATGATAAACTGCGCTCCCTCTTTTGCACAACTATATATTTGCATCAGCAATGTAAGCTGTCTCTGTGGTGATAATGCAGCTTCTGGCTCATCAAAAAGATATAAACCATTTGGCCGCAGATGATTCTGAGCCAATGCGAGAAAACTTTCTCCATGTGATTTTTCATGATATTTAGCGGAAGGATGCTTGCGATCTGCATATTCTTCTTCCTGCGTTGCAACGTTATAAAAACTTTCCGCTCTAAGAAAATATCCCCACTTTTCCTTCCGATAGCCTTTGGAAATTCTTATGGCATTACACAACTCGGAATGCGTATCATGCGTAGAAAAAACATAATTCTTTGTTCCTCCCTCAGGATTAAAACCATGTGCTACGGCAAGTGCCTCCAATAAAGTTGATTTACCACTGCCATTTTCTCCGACAAAAAAGGTAATTGATTTATTGAAATCAAGTTTTTCAATCCCCTTAAAAGCTTCAATGCTCTTTAAATAACTGTCGTTATCGATTCTATTCCAATCAAACATGACTCCTTGTATGAATTGATTATTCAACGAATCACCCTCCTGCAAAAACACTTTCTAAACTCGATCATAACCCCATACGATGTGTCAAAACGCATCTATGGTCCAAGGCTGTCGCCCTGGACGGATATCTTATAGGCCTGCCTTATATACTGAGTCCTACAGAGATGAATGTAACCGCTTTTTTACCCCTTTCAAATTTGAAATAGACCATCAGTATTTTCACGATTCCGGTAATCGTCAAGCTGATAAACAATGCCCAATAGATCCTGATTATGAAAGCATTGCTATCTACATATCTAAAGAGATTTACCGAATAGATATATCCATTTTCCGGCTCTTATTTCTCCTCCACTACCTGGAAGATAAAGAACTTCAAGTAATAACTCTCATCTGCCGCCCACAGGATCGGATGATCCGGAGCCTGGGTACGGAACTCTACCTGGCGGAGACGCTTATGGGTTGCCTTGGCAGCTTCTTTGACGGTCTTTGCCAGCAGTTCCTGGGTCATAAAATGAGAGCAGGAGCAGGTGGCGAGATAGCCGCCATCTTTGACAAGCTTCAGTCCTTTCATATTGATCTCACGATAACCTTTGATGGCGTTTTTGGTTGCCTCACGGGATTTTGTGAATGCCGGTGGATCTAAGATGACTACATCGTATTTTTCGCCAGCAGCAGCAAGCTTTGGTAATTCGTCCAGTACATTGGCACAGCGGAAATGGACAGTATTCTCCAGATGATTCAGGCGGGCATTTGCCTCTGCCTGTGCTACAGCATATTCGGAGATATCAAGCCCGGTTACTTCTGAAGCTCCTGCGATGCCTGCGTTCAGTGCAAAGGTTCCCATGTGGGTGAAGCAGTCCAGCACCTTTTTGCCTTTGCAGATCCGCTGCATGGCAAGGCGGTTGTATTTCTGGTCCAGGAAGAATCCGGTCTTCTGACCATTTACCACATCGACCATATAGTGCACACCATTTTCCACGATTTCTACATTGGTATCAAATTCTTCTCCGATAAACTGTTTGACTTTCGGAAGACCTTCTTTGGTACGTTCATTGGCATCGCTGCGCTCATAGACACCGCGGATTGTGATGTCATCTGCGGCAAGAATCTCTTTTAACAGAGAGACGATGGTCTCCTTGAACTGTTCCATTCCCAGCGCCAGACATTCCACAACCAGTACATCTTCATATTTATCAATGACCAGTCCCGGCAGGAAATCTGCTTCTCCGAAGATGATGCGGCAGGAAGAGGTGTCTACAGTGGTCTTTCGATAATCCCAGGCGTTCTGCACTCGCATACGCAGGAATGCTTCATCTACTTCCTGGTCTGATTTTCTGGTCATCATGCGGATGCGGATCTTGGAATTCTGGTTGATGAAACCATTTCCCATGGGATAACCGTCAAAGTCATGGACAGTCACCATATCGCCGTTGTGGAAACGGCCGGTGATAGTGTCGATCTCGTTGTCATAGATCCAGGCACCGCCGGATTTGATGGTGCGGCCCTCGCCTTTTTTCAAAGTTACGATTGTATGATACATAGATGATCCTCTTTTCTATTATTATCAGAATAAAATAAGTGTAAAGAAATTCGCCTCAAGTTTCAAGAGCAGATTTTCAGATCCGTGCAAATAAGAGGTATAGGCCTTACAAAATTAGGACATACTTGTTATTGTTCATACAGCAGCCAGACACTTGCTGTCAGGCTGCGTAAGAACATGATTCAGGGGTGAGCAGGCTCCTTTTGCGAAGCAAAACTTTAAATGAGCCTGCGAAGTGTTACTGGAACGAGGTACGAGTGAACAGTAACACATACTTCTGGTATGAATATAGAAACAAGGTGGAAAGGAGCATCTATGGAACAACACACATCGGAATCATTTGAAAATCTGGAACCGGCGGATCGGATGAAATACGAGATTGCCGAGGAATTAGGATTATTGGAAAAAGTCCGAAAAGGCGGATGGAAGGCACTGTCATCCCGGGAGACCGGGCAGATTGGCGGAATGGTGAGCAGAAGGAAAAAGGCACTGGAGAAGGAGCAGGAAACAAAATAAAAAACTGCGGATTTTGCTACGTTGATAACAGGATCCGCAGTTTTGCCTGTATTAGATTCGGATGGGAGAGCGATATTCTTTGCCCATCATCTGTTTCTTCTTCTCCTGGAATTCCCAGAAATAATCTTCCCGTACATCGGACCATTCATGGGTGGTGCGGTCATAGACTTGCACATATTCCTCAATGGTTGGGTGCTTCCGAACCGTGTTGGTCAGATATTCTTCGCCGGTCAGAGGATTGATCTCACCAACCGGACGGGTGCGCCGGAATGCATCGGGAATCTGGAAGGTCGGATGTGCATCGGAGGTGACCGCAGCTTCTGCCGGACTGGTGGAAGCGGAGTCATCATGAACGGATTCTGTGGATGTCTCTGTAGATGTTTCCAACGCATGATCCAGCGTATTCTCATTGATATCCGAGACTGCTTCTTCCAGTGCTTCCGCAGAAGGTGTTGCCTGCGCCTGTTCCTGAGCAGCAAGTGCAGCCGGGAAGAGTTCCGGGACTTTTCCATCTGTGGGTTCCAGCTGAATCGATACCTGATAGCCGAGCAGTGCTGCCAGGATCCGCATGTCCTGTTCAGGGAAGTTATCGCGTCTGAGTCGCTGTGTCAGGTTCTGCCGGGACATAGGCATGCCTGTCTTCTCTACATACAGATCTGCCAGCTCCTTGATCGTCATATTTTTCCGCTTCAATAAAATCTTAATCTGTTCTCCGAAGGAAAGTTCCATGGTACGCCCTCCTGCTTATGCTGTTTCTTAAGTGTCTGTTCTGATTATAATACAGTTTCGCAGGGTTGTAAATGTACGAAACCAGCATAGCATAGAAGATAGGACGGAGGTGCTTATGTTGAACAGTCAGAAAGTAGAAGATGAATTAAATCTGGCACTGGATGCCACACAAAGCGAGCGTGAACGGTCAGCGGGGCTGGAGACAGGGTATGATCCCAAGGCACGCACCTGGGAACTGATTGTAAAATATTCCGGGGATCTGGAGGCAGCAAGGAGTATAGCAGAGGCAGTGACAGAACTGTCTGCAGGTTATGCAATCCTGCTGGTGCAGGAAAACCGGCTGGAAGAGATCATTTCGCTTCCGCAAATTGAATATGTAGAGAAACCAAAGAGGCTCTTTTTCCAGCGGACAGCGGGGAAAAGAGCCTCTTGTCTGACCGGGGTACAAACTGTACCCCTTTCTCTAACCGGGCGGGGTGTGCTGGTGGCAGTCCTGGATTCAGGAGTGGATATTCAACACCCGGAATTCTTAAATCCAGATGGCTCTACCAGAATTGCAGCTCTATGGGATCAGACCATAGAGGGTAATCCGCCGGAAGGCTATGCGCGGGGGACGGAATACACTAAAGCCCAGATTAATGAAGCATTGCGTGACGGTGAATCAATACTGTCCCGTGACAGCAGCGGTCATGGAACAGGGGTACTGGCAGTGGCGGCAGGAAATAGAGGTGTGGCCAGAGACAGTGAAATCCTTGTGGTGAAGCTTGGTACGCCCAGTCAGAATGGATTTCCCAAAACGACGGAACTGATGACAGGACTTGACTATGTGATCCGAAAGGCTCAAGAATTAGGTATGCCCGTGGCAGTTAATATCAGTTTTGGAAATACCTACGGTTCCCACAGGGGAACGTCTCTGCTGGAAACCTATGTGGATGAGATGAGCAGCCGCTGGAAAACCGTGATCTGTGTGGGAAGTGGCAATGAAGGAGCCAGAGCAGGTCACACCAGTGTCAGACTTCAGAATGGGAGAACGACGGAGCTGGAATTTACGGTGGGAGCTTATGAACCGGCCCTGAGTCTTCAGATCTGGAAGAATTATACGGACCGGTTTTCCATTTATCTGGCACATCCTGCTGGCAGACAGATCGGTCCTCTGTATGAGCAGCCGCCTGCTCAGCGATATCAAATCGGAAGGACACAGCTGCTTGCCTACTATGGGGAGCCAGTGCCTTACATGGTGGAGCAGGAAATCTTTATTGAATTGCTGCCAGAGCAGGACTATATTGATGCGGGAGTGTGGACGATCCGGCTGGTTCCGGAAAAAATCGTGGATGGAAGAGTAGAGCTGTGGTTTCCTGCCAGTGCGGCTACAGGAAACGGAACCAGATTCTTAAATCCGGTGGAGAGCGGCACACTGACGATTCCATCTACCGCTTCCAAGGTGATCACGGTGGGAGCCTATGATGCAGCCACCGATGCATACGCAGACTTCTCCGGCAGAGGATTTACAGATGCTGCCTGGCAGACAAAGCCGGATCTGGTGGCACCAGGAGTAAGCATCCAGACTGCCGCGCCGGGAGGAGGCTATGTGACAGTGTCAGGAACTTCTTATGCTACACCCTTTGTGACCGGCAGTGCAGCCATCCTCATGCAGTGGGGCATTGTGGAAGGCCATGATCCTTACCTCTATGGAGAAAAAGTGAAAGCCTGGCTCCGCCGTGGGGCAAGACCATTGCCTGCATTTACGGAATATCCCAATGAACAGGTGGGATATGGACGGTTGTGCATTTTAGAAGCCTTTCCTTGAAGCTCCGTACCACCTTTTGTATGGTAGCGCAACATCGGTTCATCAGGAGACTCCAGGTTTTTCTACGGATGATAGCCTATCTCAACTGGTGCAGGTATACGCCAGTTGGCTGTATATTGGCAACCAGTGCCTGTCGCGTGAAAAGCCGATTATACCCCCTTATCCCAATAGTAAAGAGGCATAAGGGGGTATAATTCTATGCGGAGTACCGCTGATGATTAGAAGGTACGCTATGGACTTTTTCTGAAGTGCAGGCTGTAAGTGCTTAATAGCCACCAGCCCATTATCTCCTGCGCATTCACGAGATGATGTTCCAAATCTCAAAAGCAGCAAATCAAAGGATATTGCCTTTCCATTCAGAAATTACGAAATCAAAACCATGATAATTGCAAAGGAGAGATTGAATAGCAGATTTGTGTAAGAATCTGATTGGGTGAAGGGTTCATGCAGTTCTCCCTTATTTGCGCCGGTCTGCCTTGTAGGGAGTTCTGGTTACAGTGGCGCGGATCATGGTTTGCCGATGTCCTTCAGAACCATAAAGTACATATACTTCCGTTCCTTCCTGCGCATACCGAATATCAATGTTTGCCAGAGAAATCACCTTTTTATATTGGCAGCTGTAACCACGATTGGAAACCAAACCAATCATCTGATGATCTTTACTGAAGGCAGGAATAAACTGCGGGCAAGCTGCAGAGAAATCAGATGTGTTCACAGGCAACGGCATCTGTTCAAATGCCTCGTTTTCTTGATCGAACAAAGAAGCAAAAATCTGGATGCAGTCCTCACTATTCCATTCCAATGTGACGCACTTGGTCTTGGGGTCAGCAGCTTCTGCCATAATGGCGGCCTTTCCCGGGAAGTCTCTGGTTTTGTCCACGAGACGATCCCAACCGTAATCTACCGGAGAGCGGTGCAGTGCTTCTGCACCCGATACAATTGCAGGAATGAAATCGACCCAGATTGTGGGGAAAAACGCCTGTAAATGATTCAGCATCAGGCTTCTCTGGCCCAGCTGACGTAAGCCGAATTCTTTTCCGGCTTCCACAACAGCATTCCAAATTACAGAGCCGTCTGCACTGTCACCAAACAGTTCATACCCAACTTCGCCGGACATGCCGCCTCGGTACAGGCGAACTTTTTTACCAGCAATCATAACATCACGGAAAGAGATAAATGCCAGATCGCCTACAGACTCACCTGTAACCTTTTCAATAACAGCAGTTGAAATTGGCCCCTGAACATGGAAGTTGAAAATTTCTCCAGTTAAATCTTCCACTGTCACGTCGCAACCTTCCGGACGAATCATCAAGCCGGGAGCAATCATAGCGCCGCCGGTCAGGAGAATCTGATCCTCTGCTTCTCGAAATGCAATGCCGTCACCCATCATTTTTCCATTGGGAAGAACAGACACAATGTGGCGACCTTTTCCTACAGGAAACTTCTTATAGCCATTGATGGTTCCCTGCTCCATGCACTTGATTACATCAGGTCCCGTGATACGGTACTTGTTCAGCCAGGACCAGTCTCCTATGTAGCCGGTTTTTGAAATTGCGTTGCACTCGTCCATCCAGCCAGTAAACTCCCACACTCCCAGCACATTGTGTAGCCCACTATAGTGCTCAATACCGGAGTTGGGATTCATGCCCGTCACCTGTCCCTGCACAGCAGGAGTAAACGCAGGCTCCTTGCCGCCATAATACGACAAATCATAGTTATCTTTCTGTTTCCAGCTTGTACGGACTGCATCCATGTCCAGTGTGTTGAAAAGTTTCATTTATTTGTCCTCCCTATTTCAAATTGACATATTCATTATATCGTATAGTTGTAAAATCAGTTATGCGTTTGTTCGTCATGTTATTCATATATTGAATATCAGAACTCGCTGTGCTATACTGAAACTGCATAGGAGGCACTCGTATGAAAACAGAATACATGCGTGAATTTCTAGAACTTGCTGCTGAAAAGAACTACTCTCTGGCAGCAAGAAAACTGTTTATATCGCAGCCAACTCTTAGCAGGCATGTTCAGGCTATTGAGGAGGCATTGGGATATCCTCTGGTAGAATCATCCAGCCACGGCGTAAAATTAACCGAGTATGGTTTCAGTGCGGCACGAAGCTTCCGTAAAATACTAAAAGAATATGATCTTTTACTTGAAACTGGCAAAAACCTTGCACAGCGGATTTCCGGGACACTGACACTTGGAATTCTATACTATGCCATCGATGATTATTGCGGAGGTTTTCTGCAGTGGTTTCAGAGAAAATATCCAAATGTTCAACTAAAATGCAACAGTTATCTGCCCCAGCAGCTTGTGAATGACCTTCGCGCCTTTAAAATAGATGTCGGGACACTTTTTCGAATGGATTCTGCATCTTCGGAGGATTTGAAGTACTTTAGAATCAGCTCTACTTCCATGATTGCAATGACTTCAAAGGATAGTCCTCTGGCGGAGAAAGACTCTGTTACGTTGGTTGAATTGACAGATTACCCCTTGATTACACTAGAAAATGACGAATACTCCGCATCCGTAACGCAGCAGTATTTGTTGGCAAATCATCTCCACTTTCAGGAAATAATATTGGCTGATAATGTAGAGACAGTTCCATGGATCATCCGCTCAACAGGCGGTATCCATATCACAGGCGAAAGTGTTCGCAGGCAAAACGCATCATCTGTTGTATATATTCCGATTTCATCAAAAAAACCTGGAATGTCTTTCGGTTTTGTATGTATAGCCGGAAACGAAAATCCTTTGGTAGTGCTTTTTTTTGAAGCACTTAAAGAATTTTTCGGCCATCAATAGCAATGACAGAAATACTTGGATATCTGCCAGAAGGCGTAACATCGATTGCTCCAGAGAAATTTTTTTGATCCTTAGAGGGACAATATAGAACAGTTTACAAAACACACATAGTGATGCCCTCCGGTGATGGATAACAGTTCTCTATACAGAAATATGCGGTTTTAAGCCATTCCCACGGCCTAAAAACCGCATATTTTTTGTAGCAATGACTTGACATCCTCGGGGTCACTGTGCGTGAGGGAGAGTCTGAAGGAAAGATAAAGGGGCTGTAAAAAAACTCCCCTGACAGAAAAATCGCCCAGACCGTGAGGTCTGAGCGATTTTTTGGTATAATTA
>NZ_JBBMFC010000044.1:0-9987 GCF_040096225.1 Hominiventricola aquisgranensis
TACAGGTTTCTTTTGTCTTGCCATAATAAAAGGCCCTCCTATGATTCTATTTTATCATAGAAGAACCTTCTAAATACCGTCACATAGATTGTTGAAATATATGGTTTAAAATATGTTACTTTATTATGAGATTTTTAATATTTTATCAATTAACTCTGACACAGATTTGACACAGCCTTCTGCATATTGCTTTACAGTAGCTGGAGAATGATGGAATGTATAACCATGCTTTGTTGCCCTTAACATATCAATGTCATTTTCAGCATCACCAATGGCGTAGACTTGTTCATGCATGAATCCAAGTTTCTGACAAAGGATGTTCATGGCGTTCCCTTTTGAACAGTCTCTCCACGCCATGTCAACATCCTGGATATTTACAAAAGCTCTCACCTCCTGGTGATCTGACTTTTCCAGCCAGTCTGCAAAAGCTTTTGCAGATTTATTGTCTTTGAAATGGAATGACATTCCATAAAGTTTTTCCGTTTTTAATAAATCAATACTGCTAATAGGTGTTATTGGCAGGCTGTACTGCTTTTTTTGATTGCATGAAAATACGTTGTCTTTCGTATGAACTGTTAATGGTATATCCGATGCATATTCGTTTATTATTTTTTTGATTGCTGTAAATGATACAGGTTCTTCATGCAGTATTTGTTGATGACTATCCGCGATAATACTCCCTGTACCGGCAATCATGTAATCAGGCAAAAGATATCCTTCCAACGGAGCAACTATCCATGGCAATGCTCTGCCGGAGTTAATTACGATCAGATTTCCTCTTTGCTGGAATTCCTTTATTGCATCTAAATCTGATTCCTTAAAATATGTTTTTCCATTATCAGAGAACAATATTGTTCCATCCATGTCTGTAAATAAAATATTTTTCTGTTTCATATTTTTCCTGCTAAATTGATCGTCTTGTTGCATTATCCTGGAAGCTAAAGTAATCAGGGCGATGGCGTGACTGGGTATATTCAAACATAACACCATCACTATTGTAAGTATGAGAGGTGACAACAGCCATACAGTTATAGTCTCCAAGATCCAAATATTTTTCATCAATTTCAGTCATCTTTTCTACGGTCATGATACGTTTACTTGTGACAATGGAAACTCCAAGAGTATTTTCCAGATAATCGTAAATCGACTTTTCTGCAATCTCTATAGTTAGATCTTTAGCAACGCTTTTCAAAAAATAATTATGGTTTAGAATAAGTGCTTTCCCATCTAAGTAATGAAGTCTCTGCAGATAATAAATCTCATCGCCAATATTAAAACCGGTTTTTGCAGCAATTCTTTTGTCTACTACCAATTCTGCAAAGTAAATTACTTTGGTTTTGGCTTTCTGGTTATTTCTCTTTGCAGATTCCGTAAACGTTTCAATTGAGCCGATGGTAAATGAGGTCTGTAATACGGGCTGGAAGATAATTCGTACCCCTTTCCCCTGCATCGTCTGAAACAAGAAGTGCCGCAAAATTCCTTATCTCAGTGATTTTGCGGCATCTACTTTATACATTGAATATGATATTATTTTTCAGCTTTCTGACGTTCTTCTGTCAATCCAAGCACTTTGAATGTTTCAGGATCAACCAAAACACCATAGTCAGCCTTGGCCTGTTCCACAGTGATATATTCATTCTTAACATCCATAGCTACTTTTTCAGCAGGACGCTTAAACGGATTACCATATCCACCACCAGTTGCTGTAACCATACGCACAACATCATTGGTATTCATAACACGGCGTGCTGCAATTCCCATTGGTTCGCCTACGGTTCCATCTGCATCAATAAACTGGAAATAATTTACAGAACCGTCTTTTCCACCAGCTGCACCCCATACCGGCCATTTATTTCGACCAAAAGATGCTGTAAAGGTCTGATTCTCATTCATAGAACGGTATACACGAACCGCACCACTTCCGCCACGGTATTCTCCTGCACCTGCCCCATCAGTATGCAGACTGTGCTCATCTACACGAATTCCATAACGAGTCTCAGCCATCTCTACCGGCACATTATAAGTTTCTCCATCGCCAACACAGAAAAGTCCTACCTGACCATCATGGCCTTTGCAAGCTCCCCATCCGCCAACAGTTGGCTCAATAATCAGATAATCATTTCCAAAGTCCTGATGTTTTCCGGCCATCAATACGGTACATACAGAAAGTAAATGTCCTGCACCAAGAGATTCCGGGAAAACCGGTGCAAGTGCTTTCCATACCAAGTCAATAACGTAAATCATGCTTTCATAATAACAGGAGGTTGCTGCCGGACGATTCGCTTTCAATACACTGCCAGGTTCACAGATTGTCCGCAGCGGTGCAAATACACCATCATTTACGGCCAACTCTGGTCCTACCACAGACATAAAGACTACTTTTACACCCGCATATGCTGCCGTTGCTCCGGAATTCACGCATCCTACTACCTGCGGATCGCTACCCGTGAAATCAGCAATAAATTCATCATCGGTAATGGTAACTTTTACCTGTAAATGAACTGGATTGCCATGTCCATCGTTGTCCATGTATTCATCCATTTCCCATGTGCCTTTTGGCATCTCAGCTAGACGGCGGCGGGCTACTTTTTCGCCCTGGGATACCAGACGTTCCATAGATCCTTTTACAACGTCTGCCCCATATTTATCGCATAATTCACAAATACGTTTTTCACCTGTACGAAGCGAGGATATCTGACCCCACATATCTCCCTGTGAGATCTGCGGATAACGCATATTGCTGCGCATCAGATCCCATACAGGTTCCACCAGTTCTCCGCGATCCACCAGTTTTGTACCAGAGAAACACATACCTTCCTGATAAAGGTTTGTTGCATCAGTCGTAAAGGATCCTGGTGCCATGCCTCCGATATCACTCCAATGAGCTTTGTTACCAGCAAAAGCAATCAGTTCGTCATGATAGAATATAGGCATTACCATTCCAACATCGGACATATGGGTTCCTCCGCCCATAAACGGATCGTTGATAATATATACATCACCCGGATGAAGATTTTCCTTTCCATGTTTCTCCACAACTGCACAAATCATGGGTGAAATCATACCGATAAATCCGGTAACACCATTTCCCTGGGTAAGCAGTCGACCTTCAGCATCTGCAATACCGCTGGCATAATCCAGTGTTTCATAAATAATCGGGCTCATGGAAGTCTGTGCAAATGCATAGAAAATTTCGTTACTTACTGCAATCAAAGAGTCTTTTACAATATCCAGTGTGACCGGATTAATCTTTTCTTTCTCAGCCATTATTCCACCTCCATTTCTACGATCAGGTTACCGTATTCATCTACACTTAAGCTTTGTCCCGGGCAAACTACAGTTGCGGTAGTAGGCTCTTCTACAACCAATGGACCCTGTGCTTTTGCACCGAATCCAAGCTTGCTCCGATCATAGATTGGTGTATCCAGCCAGCCATCACCGTTAAAGAATACAGGACGTGTTTCCTTCAATGCGCTGGAAATATCATCTTTTTGAGGTGCAATCTTCTGTAATGCAGGTTTGTTCAACTGACCATATGCCACAAGATGAAGATTTACAATCTCTGCCGGTGTATCTGGCAATGAGAAGGTATAGAAATGCTCATGTGTTTTGTGGAAACGATTCATGATTTCAGCACGATCTTCCTCCTTCCATGGATAAGCCGGAGCCTGTACCTGTACCGTATGTTCCTGTCCCGCATAACGCATATCTGCAATAAAAGTAAATACAGCCTGATCTTCCTTAAGTCCCTCAGATGCCAGTATCTTATGTGACTCATCAATCTGTGATTTCCACATCGCATTCAGTTCATCCATAGAAGTATTCTGGAATGAAAGAATCTTTGTCTGAATAAAGTCATGACGAATATCACTCATCAGCATACCCCATGCTGAAAATACAGAAGCTGCTACCGGAATAATGACCTTACGAATATTCAGTTCTTTGGCGAGTGTCGGTCCATGCATCGGGCCTCCTCCTCCAAATGCAACCATCGCAAAATCACGAGGGTCATATCCACGCCGTACAGAAATCAGCTTTAACGCATTATTCATATTAGAATCTGCCACACGAATAATGCTCTCTGCTGATTCTTCCGCAGAAATATTAAAATGTTTTCCGACTTTTTCCACCAAAGCATTCTTCACATTGTCAAGAGAGACTTCCATGTCGAAATTCTTCGCAGAAAGACGTCCTGCAATCAGATTGGCATCTGTGGTGGTGGGTTCTGTTCCGTTCTTTCCATAAGCAACAGGTCCCGGAAGCGCACCTGCACTCTTTGGTCCAACTTTCAGAGATCCTCCTTCATCAATCCATGCGATGGATCCTCCACCATTTCCAATCTCTACAATATCGACAACAGGTGCCATGATCGGATAGCCTGCATGTCTTTCGTCTTTTTCGATATAGTAAGAAGTAGTTACTTTTACTGCTCCCTGATCGATCAGAGAACATTTCGCTGTTGTTCCACCCACATCAAATGCGATAATATTCGGTTCGCCAATGATTTTTCCAAGAATAGAAGAACCAAACACACCGGCTACAGGACCTGATTCTACAATATTAACAGGAGTCAGTTTTGCCTGTTCAAATGTTGTAGTTCCGCCATTACTCTGCATGATGTAACGGTTTTCCGGCATTCCGGCATCTGTAAGTCTCTGTCCCAGACGATTCAGATAAGAGGATGCCACCGGCATAACGTATGCATTCAGAACAGCTGTTGAGGTTCTTTCATATTCACGCCATTCTCTCGTGATATCAACAGACGGGCATACATATACTTCCGGCCATAATTCTTTGATTTTTTCAACTGTTTTACGTTCATGTTCTTCATTTGCATAAGAATTGATGTAGCAGACAGCAATAGCCTCCACCTGTTCCTTTTTCAGATATTCCACTGCCGTGCGAATATCTTCTTCACTTAATGGTGTCAGAATTTCACCTTTATAGCTGATACGTTCTGTCACTTCACGGCGTAAATAACGCGGAACAAACGGTGTTGGTTTTTCAAATACCATGTTAAACAAATCCGGACGATTACCTCTCGCCAGTTCCAGAATATCCCGGAAACCCTTTGTTGTGATCAAGGCTGTTTTTGCACCTTTTCTTTCTGTCAGTGCATTAATGATCGTTGTGGTTCCATGGAAAAAAGCCTCAATGCTTTTCATATCTACACCACTTTTTTTCAGAACGTCCATAACACCCTGATCAAAATTCGGCGGTGTGGTATGTGCCTTTTCCAGAATCAGCGATCCATTTTCATCAATCGCTACCAGATCAGTAAAGGTGCCGCCAATGTCAGTTGCAACTTTCATATTAGGTTCCTCCTCGTATGTTATTGTCAAATGTACAAAATCCACTACTGCAATTCTTTCCATTCTTGCGTATCAGTGTATCATATATACTTTACCAAAGCAATCTGTTATGGTAATAAAGTTCAGAATATCTATTGAGTCTATATAGATTTGGAAAAAGAAATGTGTTACTATGAAGCAAAACAGACAATAAATGATATCTTCTATTTACAGAAAGGCAAAAAAATGAAACAAAATCGCGTTGAAGCTGTATTGAAAAATATGGAATCCCTGAATCTGTCA
Source organism: Hominiventricola aquisgranensis (assembly GCF_040096225.1). Taxonomy (NCBI): domain Bacteria; kingdom Bacillati; phylum Bacillota; class Clostridia; order Lachnospirales; family Lachnospiraceae; genus Hominiventricola; species Hominiventricola aquisgranensis. Next base: position 5,595 of record NZ_JBBMFC010000044.1, read on the forward strand.
CAGATTCTGATTACAGACCCACTAGCTATTTTTTATCTGACAGGACGCATGATAAAACCATTTGAACGATTTTATGCACTCTACTTAAATCAAAATGGAAACCATAAAATTTTTATCAATCAGCTAGAAACGGTACCTGAAGATCTTGGTGTGGAAAAAGTACGTTTTACTGACTCTGATTCCTATATGGATCTTGTAATAAAAACAACTGATCATACGGAACCGCTGGGAATTGATAAAAATATGCCTGCAAGATTTCTTCTTCCGCTTATCGACCAAAAAGCTGCCTCCGGTTTTGTAAATGCCTCTCTGGCACTTGATCAGGCACGTGCAGTCAAAGATATTCAGGAACAGGAACTTATGCGCAAAGCATCCCACCTTAACGATATGGCTATGGCAGAAATCACACACTTTTTCAAAGAAGGAGTTACCGAAACAGATCTTGCAGAACAATTGAAAAAAATCTACCGTGATCTTGGTGCTGACGGCTTAAGCTTTGAACCTCTGTTTGCATTTGGAAGCAATGCTGCAAGCGGACATCACTGGCCGGATGACACCCGATTAAAACCCGGAGATTGTATTCTGGTCGATATTGGCTGTACATGGGAAGGATATTGTTCTGATATGACCAGAACCTTCTTTTACAAAAACGTAACACAACATCAACAAGAAGTTTATCATACGGTATTAAAAGCAAACGAAGAAGCTGAAAAAGCTGTGACTCCTGGAATTCCTCTTTCTTCTCTGGATCAGATTGCACGTGGAATCATCACAGACAAGGGATATGGTTCTGCTTTTACCCATCGCCTCGGACATTTCATCGGACTTGAAGATCACGAATTTGGAGATGTTTCTTCTGCTTCTGCCGACAGAGCTGTCCCCGGAAATATTTTTTCGATTGAGCCGGGTGTATATCTTGAAAATGATATGGGAGTTCGAGTGGAGGATCTGGTTCTTGTTACAGACCATGGGCATGAGATATTGAATCATTTTTCAAAAGAACTGACAGTGATTGACTAAGAAAGAAGAGCTTTATGAAAAAAAATCCAGTTGCCACAATAACTTTTTCAAACGGCAGTGTTATTCAGATTGAGCTTTACCCTGATATTGCCCCCAATGCAGTTACCAGTTTTATATATCTTGCAAAACAAGGTGTCTATGATCATTACCCAATTGAGAGAATCGTCCCAGGCTGGGTTCTTGATATGAGTTACCATGCTTTTCATAATCCCAAAGCCTGCTATTTCATTCCCAATGATGTAAAATCCGGAAAATATCTGGAAGCTGTTCCAGGTACAATTGGGCTTGGCGGTTATGGCGCACCAGAGATTGCAGGCGGAGAATTTTTCTTTCCACTTGCGGATTGCCCGGCAATCACTGGCGTTTATCCTATTTTCGGAAAAATTGTAAATGGCATGGAAGAGATTCGACGTCTTGAACAATTGGAAACTTATCCTGTTCCATATCCAGGTGAACCGAATGTTAAGATCAACACCCCTGTTTATCCTGTCTTCATCGAACAGATTCAGATTGAAACCTTTGGCGTATCTTACGGAGAACCAACTCGCCTGACTGGCATTGCAAAACCACTTTTCTGGCCTTGTGTCTCTCCTTAAAAATTTAAAAACTGCATTATTAATATAATAACACCACTTTACAACTTTTTTTTTCTGTCCCGACAGCAGATACCTTATTTCTGTTGATATTATCCATACTGACCTTAGAATCCGCACATTCCATCCGGTTTCTATATCAGCATTTTTTATCCGGAATAACGGAGAAATCACTGAATGTATTTTATTATGCATGTTCCTTTGCAAAGATGGAAGTCAGGGCATTCGCAGTCAGATATTTTTTGCCACTTTCGTGAAAAATATCGAAACACATATAAAATCAAATGCTATGACAAAGGCCTTAAAACAGCTGATTCATCAACAAGTCTATCATTTATAAAGTTGTAAACTCATGTATTATTATAATACTTATGAAAATCATCAGATCAGTGCGGTAGATATGCATGCAGAGGATCTGGAAAGTAATAAATTGATTTGTTATCCAGTAATTCAAGGGGAACGAATCAATTATCAAAATAAATAGTATTTTGAATATAGAGCTAACGTAGAAAGAAGAGGTGGAATACATATGAAGCAAGATACCTTAGAAGGAAAAGCAAAAACAAAAAATGGAATAAAACGATTGTGCTTTTCCATAATCTGTATTTTTCTTGAAGTGATTTTTATTATTACTATCGTAACGCGCCTGAATGAATATGCAGAAATCATAAATTTATTTACCAGAATTTTAAGTGGAATCTTAGTTTTGAGATTGTATTCGTCAGATAAGACATCTTCTATGAAAATGCCTTGGGTCATTTTAATTCTGATTTTCCCAATTATGGGTGTAGGCCTGTATTTATTGATTGGCTTGAATGGTGGCACGCATAAAATGCGTGAGCGATATGCAGAAATTGATAGCAAATTGTTACCAATGCTTCCAGACAATCAGGAGTGTTTAAGCAGAATAAAAGAAAAGATTCCGAAAGCAGGAAATATTGCAAGTTACATACAAAGAAATTCGTGGTATCCAATCTATCAGAATACGGATATCAAGTATTTTGATGAAGCAGTGAAGGGATTAGAGGCACAGCTTGAAGAACTTGCGAAAGCACAAAAGTTTATCTTCATGGAATATCATGCGATAGAAGATGCTGAAGCTTGGCATAAGATTCAAGATGTTCTGGAAGAGAGAGTAAAAGCCGGTGTGGAAGTCAGGGTATTCTATGATGATATGGGGTCTATAGGTTTTATTAACACAGATTTTGTAAAAAAGATGGAGAGTATAGGAATTCATTGTCGTGTATTCAATCCATTTGTGCCAGGCTTAAATCTATTTTTGAACAATCGTGATCACAGAAAAATAACAGTAATTGATGGAAAAGTTGGATTTACAGGTGGATATAATCTTGCAAATGAATATTTTAATTATACGCATCCGTATGGGCAGTGGAAAGATACCGGTATTCGTTTAGAAGGAGATGCTGTTCAGTCGCTTACAGTGACATTTTTAGAAATGTGGAATGCTGTTAGTGAAAAAGCTACGAATGATACTGATTTTAGTAAATACATTATTCATTACGATTATAAAGCACAGCAAACAGGTTTTGTTCAGCCTTATGCAGACAGTCCTATGGATAATGAGCAGGTCGGAGAAGAAGTTTATATCAGTATGATAAATAAGGCCGAAAATTACTGTTGGTTTATGACACCATATCTAATTATAACAGACGAAATGACACATGCGTTATGTCTGGCTGCTAAGCGAGGGGTAGACGTAAGAATTATCACACCAGGAATTCCTGATAAAAAATTCATTTATAATATAACTCGCTCTTTTTATCATGGATTGGTTAAACATGGAGTGCGAGTTTATGAATGGACACCAGGATTTTGCCATGCGAAAATGAGTATAGTGGATGACTGTATGGCAACCTGTGGAACAATCAATCTGGATTATAGAAGCTTATATCATCATTTTGAAAACGGCTGTTTTATGGCAGATTGTCAGGCAGTTGTGGAAATTAAAAATGATCTGATAAGAACGATGGGAGAATGTCGTGATGTAACAGATCAATATTGTACTGGGCGCAGTGCATATTTGCGACTGGGACAATTATTTATGAGATTATTTGCTGGATTGTTATAAGAATTTAGTGAAACGACCTTTCAAAAAATAGTTGATTTTGAGAGGTCGTTTTTGTTATGTCTGATTGCCGGTACAGGAAATTTACATGGATAAAATTAATTCTGTTGAGGTAAAATTGAGGTTGACTTTGTATTGTATAGACATAAGATGAAAAAAAGAAAGGTGATGTGCGATGGGAAAACGTAAGATATGTAAAATTGTTTTTGTTATGATATGATGTATAATACATGGAAAGAGATTGCGGAGAGAGTTCCGGATTTTTCTATCATGACCAATTCGGTTGCCAACAATGGAAATCCGTTTGGTTCTGCTGATTATGCGAGAAACAGAAACAGAATTTTAAATACAGGAATTGATATCTGTTCCGATAAAGGAGGAAGAAGATCGTGTTTCAAATATTAATTGTAGAAGATGATAAAGAATTAAGCCAGCTATTCCAAAAAGTGCTTGAGAAGAATGGATATCAGGTCAAAAGTGCATCGGATGGAGCACTGGCATTAGAAATATTGGATAAAGAGTATATTGATCTGATCATTTCCGATATTATGATGCCGGTTATGGATGGTTATGAACTGGTGTCGGAACTCCGTTCAGCAGGATATCAGATACCGGTACTTATGATCACTGCGAAAGGTTCCTTTGATGATATGCGCCAGGGATTTCTTTCGGGAAGTGACGATTATATGGTAAA
>NZ_JBBMFC010000045.1:0-9910 GCF_040096225.1 Hominiventricola aquisgranensis
TTTACTGAATAAAATAAACGCAAGAGAAAAGTGGTGCCTGGCCTAACGGTCAAACACCACTTTGTCTACAGTCTGAGGAGGTGGTTAATTACCACCTCCTATTTGTTTATGCCATTTCGACTATATTTACAAGTAAAGCCGATTTTACTCATAAATTTTACCTGGATTCTGGACACAGAATTTGCCACCTGCAACTTCAATACTGGTTCCGCTGACATATCCTGCTCTTTCAGATGCCAGAAATACAACAACCGAAGCGACTTCTGACGGCTCACCAAAGCGGTGTGCCGCAATATCATTCTTCATGCGTTCCGCATTCTGCGGATCTTCGATAAGCGGAGCTACTAATTGAGTTTTGATCACACCTGGAATATAAGCAAAGGTTCTTATATTATAGGGAGCCAGTTCCGCTGCACTGACCCTGGTAAAAGATTTTACACCACTCTTGGCTGCCGCATAAACTGACTGTCCAACTGACGGGATCTGAGCTGCAAAGGAAGATGCATTAATGATCACGCCTCCTCCCCGCCGCTTCATGGGTTCAATCACTCCTTTGGTACAGAGAAATGTACTTTTCAGATTTACCGCCATATCATGGTCCCACTGTTCTTCTGTCAGATCCTCGATCCGTGCCGGTTTTAATACTCCCGCATTATTTACCAAGATATCCACACCGCCAAAGGTCTGCTCCACTGTCCGGATGCAGTCACGGATCTGCGCTGCTTTCGTTACATCACATCGGATTCCTATACAGCGATCCGGCTGACCTACCTGTGCTCTGACTTCCTGCAAGGTCTTTTCATCCGTTCCAACCATACATACTCTGGCACCTTCTTCTAAAAATGCCTTTGTAATCGCCAATCCAATCCCTTTGGCTCCGCCTGTTACGATTACCGACTTATCCTTTAATTGCAGATCCATATAATTGCCTCCTGTTAAACATCTAATTACTTATAAAAATGTGGTTGGCAGCCACAATACAAGCTGTGGAATACATGCACAGAGAATTGCAACTCCGAGCATAATCAAAAATACCGCAAGAGTCTCCAGATTCCTGCGGTATACTTTTTCTATCCAAACAATTTTTCAAATCGTTCCATAGCTTCCACGGTCTTTTCATAATTACCGAAGGAAGTCAGACGGAAGTAGTTCTTACCATTCTCACCAAATCCAGCACCTGGAGTTCCAACCACCTGAATATTTTTCAGAAGGTAATCAAAGCACTCCCAGGATTCCATGCCATTGGGGCACTCGAACCAGATATACGGAGAGTTGATACCGCCGAAGAAACGAATACCAAGCTTGGTCATGGTGTCAGCGATCACTTTAGCATTTCTCTTGTAATAGTTGATATTTTCCTGACACTCTCTGATGCCTTCCTCAGAAAATACAACCTCTGCACCCTTCTGCACGATATAGGAGGTACCGTTGAATTTGGTGCACTGACGACGGTTCCACATGGCATTCAGAGACATTTTCTCGCCATTAGAAGCCTTGAATACCAGCTCCTTCGGAACAACCGTGTAGCCGCAGCGGGTTCCGGTAAATCCGGCTGTCTTGGAGAGCGAGCAGAATTCGATGGCGCATTTCTTAGCACCCTCAATTGCAAAAATACTTCTCGGCAGTTCCGGGTCTGTGATAAATGCTTCATAAGCAGAGTCAAACAGAATCACTGCTTCATTTGCCAGTGCATAATCAACCCATTCTTTCAACTGCTCTTTGTTGTAGCATGCTCCGGTTGGGTTATTCGGAGAGCACAGATAGATCACATCCGCATGTTGCTCCTTGTTCGGCATGGGAAGGAATCCATTCTCTGCATTTCCAGCCATATAAGTAACTTTATTTCCAGCCATGATATTGGTGTCTACATAGACCGGATAAACAGGATCCGGAACCAGTACCACATTGTCGTGTCCGAACAGATCAGTAATATTTCCGGTATCACTCTTGGCTCCGTCAGATACAAAGATATCTCCGGCATCCACATCAACACCGTTTCTCTTATAGTAAGCGGCAATGGCATCTCTGGTCTCCTGATATCCCTGCTCCGGGCCGTATCCTTTGAAAGTCTCTGCAGAAGCCATGGCCTCCACTCCCTGATGCAGTGCATCGATGACCACTTTTCCAAGCGGAAGTGTCACATCGCCGATTCCCAGACGGATGATCTTCGCACCCTCCTCCGGATTCTGCTCTTTGTATGCAGCCGTGCGGTGTGCAATCTCAGAAAAGAGATAGCTTGCCTTCAGATTCAGATAATTTTCATTTAATTTTGGCATGTCTCAGATCCTTCTTTCTATGATAAAATATGTTTGAGCGATCATATATGGACAAGTTGTCCATAACGGACTCATTGTACCAAATAAAAACGGAACGTGTCAATAAATGCATAGGCAAGCTGAAAATATTATGAAAAAAATAAAATACAGTAAAATATTTTGAAAGGAATAAAATAATGAATACAGAAAAACACATTCGTCTTGCGGCACTGGATCTGGACGGAACCACTCTTCGCAGCGATAAATCACTCTCAGAATATACGATCGAGACATTGAAGAACGCTCATGAGCATGGCATGAACATTGTTGTTGCCAGCGGTCGTTCTTTTGCGTCATTACCGGAACAAGCGATCCAGTTTCCATGGGCAGAATATGCCATCACCTCCAATGGTGCGGCGGTCTATGAAGTACATACAGGAAAACGCCTGCGGGAGTGTCGGCTGAAGCCTGAAGTTGTGGAAAAGCTGCTTGCCATTGCAGAAGAGAATCATGTCATGGTGGAAGGCTTTGTGGACGGAGTTCCCTATTCAGCCCGTGCCTATGTGGAAAATCCTGTTTTATTCGGAGCCAGCCTCTATTCTGTATCCTGCGTAAAAAGTACCCGCCGCCCGGTGGAAGATATTTTTGCATTTCTGCTGGAGCACAAAGAAGAACTGGACAGTCTGGATATTGTTGTGGGAGATGAACGAACCAAAGCAACACTGCGAAGAATCATATCTGAGCAAGTAGAGGGGATCTATCTGACTTCTTCTGTGCCAACCTTGCTGGAAATATCTGATGAAAAAGCAGGGAAAGCGACCGCCCTTGCCTTTCTGGCAGACTATCTGCAGATTCCACAGGCGGCAACCGTTGCTTTTGGAAATGCGGAAAATGACATCGATATGATCTGCTGGGCAGGCGTCGGTGTTGCTGTCGAAAATTCTCCGGAAGAAGTGCGCCGCGCAGCCGATGAGATTACCGAGACCAATGACGCAGATGGCGTGGCCAGATGGATTGAGAAGAAACACCAAGCAGCTTCCCACATATAATAGTAGTTTTCTTTCACGTGAGAAGCTGTACATTGTTCACCTCAACATACAGCTTCTCTCCGTTTATTCTCTATAATTTTTATATAAGATTGCAAAATAAATAATATACGCAAGCATTCCCAGTATGCCCAAAACAGAAGCAATAACTTCCAGATGGTTGTCTCCTCTTATTTGCAGTATCGTCGGAAGCATGATCAGCAAGAGCAGACATAGAGGAATCAGTATCTGAGAAATTTTTCGCAATATCCTGTAACGTTTTGAGGACATCCCCTCCGGAACACAGCTTTCAGGATGCATCAATTCTGCCCGAATGACCATTCCTAATCGCCCACAAATACGATACGCATGGTATTCTTTTCCATCGATTGTAAATTCCGGGCATAAGCCTTCCTTTGTGATGACCAGATCAAGATGATTCCGCTGCGCATACCGGAACAGCTGCTCTGTCATCTGTCTGGGTGTGGTACAAAAATCATCCGGCGAAAAACTGAAGGTTCGAATACTTTCACTTTCCACAACCTTTTTATAATCATCCAAAATATCAGCAAATTTATTTCCCTGTTTTTCTTCTGCTTCCATTTTCTGCAGATAGAGATCCACATTCAGGTCTGTAAGTTCTGTTTCCTGTATTTCCCCACAAAAGGAAAGTGCTGCCGCCAGCTTTTGCTGCTTCTGCCGGAGCTGCTCCTTTTGTTGTTCCAATGCTTCCTGCAGATCTTTTCTTCCATCTAAAATCTGCTGAATCTCTTCCAATGGCATATCCAGTTTTCGAAACATATAGATCAACTTTAATCTACGGATATCTTCTTTATTATATTTTCGATATTGATTTTCCTTCTCTCTGCTCGGGTGTATAAGACCCATTTTTTCATAATATCGAATGTTCTGTCTGGTAATTCCAGTTAACAGTTCTGCCTCTTTGATCGTCACCATACCGTATGACCTCCTTTAATTTTTCCTTGATTTTAAAGGATGAAGTAACTATAAGGTCAACTGTTTTTTTGCATTTTTCAATCGTTCATAGAATTCCGTGTAAAAATCAGCCGTCGGATCATATGGTGTCAGATAAAATTTTTGCAGCACATCCATACTGATGTTCTTCATCTGTTCCGGATGTGTTTCTATCCTTGTTTTCAGATTTCTCAGATAATAGTGCCAATCACATATATAGGTCTCATAACGTTTCAGATCCGGTGTATCCAGCCATTTTTTAATCTTCACCTTAGTCTTATTGGGCTTGGGACATTCATGTACCTGCAAAAAATATTTAAAAGATCCATCTTCATAAAATCTTCCCAGCGGGAACAGCCGGCAGATGCCCGGCCGAAATGCATGGATGTTGCAGCGTCCTTCCGGGTTCAAAAACGAACAGGCTTCTGTATTTCCTGATGCCATTTTCAGATTGGGCAGGATCACACTGTCAACGATCTGTAATTCGATCTTATCCACCATCAGTCCATTAAAATCCGTATGTAATCCACAGCAAAGACGGTGAATATCCAGAGGATCCAGCACAATGGACTCCCCCATTCCCTGACAACATGCAGAGCAGCCCTCACATCCACCACAGTCTGCCTTTACCAGATCATTGGACGTGTACAGTCTTCCATCTGACACTTCCTTCATATCTATATTTCTTTCCATTCCTGTACCTCTTTTTATTTCTTCGACTTATGGGATCCGAACTCCGTCTCGCCCATCCGTACTTCCTGCAGATGTTTTGCCAGTTCCTCTGGCACATAATCAAACAGATAATTTTTACTTCCCGGAAATTGTTCTACATAATCCCGGCGGATCTCCTGATTGATCCGTTCAATCTCTTCCTTCAATTCTCTGGCAGACATCATGGCGCAGCCCTGACCTCGGATGATCACCTGCTCCAGTCCATCAGAAGTTGCTACTGTCACCTGATATTTCCGTCCAATCTGATGAGCCGTCCGCTCAATAAAGCTGTCCGCAGTTTCCGCCTCTTTGGTGTAGACCACATGAATATTGTGGTATGGGATAATCTCTTCCTCATGGCCTTCTACCCGATAAGCATCAAATACAAGGATCAGATTGCATTTCCGGAATCCCTGATAATTGCACATAATATCCTGCAGCTTCTCTCTGGCTCCCGCCACACTGACTTTTGCAAGATCACTTAATTCTTCCCAGGCAAAGATCACATTGTAACCGTCCACCAACAGATATTCCGGAGTCTGTACTTTGGGCTTGTATTCGTTTTTCCGTAATATTCTGTTCGATTCTCCGTAAACTCTATGACTTTCTATTTCGGTATTCCGAAATCTCTTCGGTTCTCCGAATGTGCGGCGGAAAATCTCTTCCAGTTCCTCTGTATCTGCTGTCATCTGAACATAATCCGATTCTCTTCTCGTATTTCCTGCACGTTGACGCAGTCTCTCTGCTGCCTCAATCATCTCTGTATCCGAGAGTCCACCGTCCTTGCGGCCGCCCTCTCCGGTCAGCACACTTTCCAGATGCATATGTTCCGGTACTTCATACCATGGAATGACAGTTCCTGCTCCGTGATAACAGAAGACAGAAGAAGATGGATAGGCCAGATCTGCCTCCGGATCATAATCATTAGCTTCCAGCACATCCTCTTCATTATGGCAGGGACCATATCCATGGAAGACACAGGTCAGTCTGCCACGCCCTTTGGTATACGAAGTCACATCCTTCTGATAATTTTTAATACATTCTACCGGGACGCTTCCGGTCAGCAGAGACATCTCCCCTTCCTGCTCCGGCAGACCCATGGTGGCTCCCATACGTTCCAGATCTGACATGGCACGTCCTACATTTTCTGCGGGAATCTCCAACCGGAAATCATACCAGGGCTCCAGCAGACGGCTCTCTGCCTGCATCAGTCCCTGGCGGACTGCCCGATAAGTCGCCTGTCGGAAATCACCGCCCTCCGTATGCTTCTGGTGCGCTTTCCCACTCATCAAAGTGATCCGAACATCCGTCAGCTCTGCACCGATCAGCACTCCCCTGTGCTGACGTTCTTCCAGGTGGGTCAGGATCAGCCGCTGCCAGTTGCGGTCCAACACATCCTCTGAACAGGCAGATGCAAACTGCATACCACTGCCTTCCTCGCCCGGTTCCAGCAGCAGATGCACTTCCGCATAATGACGAAGAGGTTCAAAATGACCGATTCCTTCCACCGTATTGATAATGGTCTCTTTATAGACGATATTTCCCTCATCAAAATCAACGGACACGCCAAAACGTTCCCGTATCAGTGTCTTCAGTATCTCAATCTGAACTTCTCCCATGAGCTGCACTTCAATCTCCCGCAATGCCTCATTCCAGTGAATATGAAGCTCTGGCTCCTCGTCTTCCAGGATCCGCAGGTTTCCAAGCAGCTGTACCGGATCACAGTCTCCTGGCAATGTCAGTTTATAATTCAGTACCGGTTCCAGTAGCGGCACATTGATCTGATGCTCCCTGCCGAGCCCCTCTCCGGCCTTCGTCTTTGTGAGTCCGGTAACCGCACAGACCACACCGGTCTCCGCTTCATTGACCATCTCATATTTTGTTCCGGAATAGACGCGGATCTGATTCACCTTTTCCTGCCAGCCTTCTCCATCCGAAGTTCCATCCAGCAGATCTTTTACCTTGAGCACGCCGCCTGTCACTCTGAGCCATGTCAGGCGATTGCCCTGCTCATCCCGGCTGATCTTAAATACACGCGCGCCAAATTCATGCTCAGGCTTCTCTACATAAGCATATTGTTCCAGACCTTTCAACAGTTTATCCACCCGGTCAAGCTTCAGTGCCGATCCAAAATAACACGGAAATACATGTCGGTCATGAATCAGCTCCCGTACAGTCTGTTCAGAAACAGTCCCATGCTCAAAATAGTATTCCAGTGCCTGTTCCTCACAGACTGCTACATTTTCCAGAAATTCCCCTGAGTCTGAAGCACAGTCAAAGTCCACACACCGATCATCCAGTTCTTTCTTCAAATGCTCCATCAGCTGCTCTTTGTCCGTTCCATTCTGGTCCATTTTATTAACAAACAAAAACACTGGGATGCCATAACGTTTGAGCAGCCGCCAGAGCGTTCTTGTATGTCCCTGTACTCCGTCCGCACCGCTGATCACCAGTACTGCATAGTCCAGCACCTGAAGAGTACGCTCCATCTCTGCCGAAAAATCCGCATGTCCCGGCGTATCCAGCAGAGTTACTTTCTTATCACCAAGGGCGAATTCCGCCTGTTTGGAAAATATTGTAATTCCTCTGGCCCGTTCCAGCTCATGGGTGTCGAGAAATGCATCCTTATTGTCCACTCTTCCTAGCTTTCGGATCGTACCACTCTCATACAACATGGCCTCCGACAGCGTCGTCTTTCCCGCATCCACATGCGCCAGTACTGCCATACAAAGATGTTTCAATGCAAAATGCCCCCTTCTTATATGTCCATTTATTTTAACACATAGAAAGAGGCTTTGTCCATTTTACGCAGAAAGTCCGGAAAGCTTCTCAGCCTCCCGGACTCTTCTGTCATTTATTCGCAAACACTCTACAATATAGGTTAACTTCGCATTAAGCACATACAGTTGAAAAACTGTTGTAATACTCCTTAAAAAATTCATTCAGTATACTTAAAATTTTCTTCATAACAGACACCTTTACCTTTCTGTGAGCTGTGTTGTCTTCCACAGTATGTTCAGTTACGATTGGATTTTCAGATCTGATTTCCTTTTGTTAAGTATAATGTACCACAACCTTATTAAAATGTGAAATACATATAGTGGAAGAGTCGCGATACTTTTTAAGTATTAGTCGTTCCATGCGCTGCCAGTTCTTTCAAAAAATTATTATATATGTTCTTGTACCCGATTGTAAAGAATGCTATATTGACAATAACAACAATAAAACTTGAAAAAAGGAGTATTTTCATGGAATTTCAGACCGTAATTGAGAAAAGAAGAAGTATCAGAAATTTTGATCCAGGAAGGGAAGTCAGCCACAAGCAGATCGAGACACTGATCCGTGCCGCCTCCCTGGCTCCATCCTGGAAGAATCAGCAGACATCCCGCTATTACTGTATCCTGTCCCCCTCTCGGATCGAGGAGTTCCGTCAGAAATGCCTCTCGGAATCTAATCAGAAAAATTGCGCCGGTGCACCGGCACTGATCATCACCACCTTCAAAAAAGGAATCGTGGGATTTGACAAAGCTACCGGTTCCCCGGTCAATGAAGCAGGCGACGGCTGGGGCTACTACGATCTGGGACTTCAGAATGAAAATCTTGTCCTCAAAGCCGCTGAACTTGATCTTGGCACTCTCATTATGGGCATCCGCGACGAGCCAGCAATCCGGGAATATCTCAAGATTCCGGAGACCGAAATCATTGTCGCTGTAATTGCCGTCGGTTATCCGGCCGCCGAACCTTCCATGCCCAAGCGAAAAGCAGTGGAAGAGATTGCAACATTTTTATAGATTCTGACATAAAAAAGGCTCCCGAAACCTGACAGTTCCGAGAGCCTGTATTTTATTTGTGTTAACGAAGTTTTCCAAAAGTTCTCTGTACTTTTTTGCCTTTATTTGCATTTCTGATGGTTGGAATTGCTCCCAACAGAAGGAACGCATATACCAAAACCAGGTTTGCTGCATAAGAACCAAAATCAATGATATCTTCAGACAGAAGTAATGGGAAGTAACGATAACCTGTGGCGATATCCACTTCCAGCTCTCTTGCTATCATAATAGCCCAATCCAGGCGGTCTCCTACATAGGTCATGACAAGCATCAGGATCACGCTGATTACGATTCCTCGTTTGCTGAGCTTTCCGCTTCCAATCTCATAACCTTTCAAAGTGCAGACAGCCATGACCACACCGGAAAGAGCAGCCACATAACCAAGCTGGCTTAAGATCACGATACATGCCACACCGAGCAGGGATCCTACCAGTGCACCGACGATACCACCGATCATATTTTCTTTCTTTTCATTTTCCTGATTCTGTGCCAGCGTAATGTTCTGCGCCAGAGAGGCTGCGCACTCCTCACAGAGTCCGATGTGATTACCGGATACCAGGTAGCCTTCGGTCTCTGTCTCGCGTCCACAGTACTGGCAGCACGGCACGTAGCCTTTTCCGCGAAGAAATGCAGTCAGTTCCTGAATGGCTTCCTGCGCATTGGCACGGAGCTTTTTCTGATTGAGATAGCTTTTCAGTACCATAGTTACCGTATGTCCTTCATTTACCAGTCCGGACACAGTCTTATGTGCTTTCACGAACTCTTTGATTTCATCCTTTGTCAGGGTTTTTCCCTGATTATCAGCCCCCAGGCAAATGTTCAGCATATAATAAACTTTACCATTTACCTCATTTGGTCCAACGATCAGTTCAAAGCCATCTTTCTGTCCATGCAGCACTTCCTGTTCTTCATCAAACCGGAGTCCCAGATACTGCCCAAGCTGTTCATAGTTGCTTTTTACTTTTTTGTTCATGTTACACTTTTCCCCTTTTGTATATTTTCATAGAGAAGTATAACATAACCCTCTCACAAAAGAAAGGGGCTGTAAAAAAACTCCCCTGACAGAAAAATCGCCCAGACCGTGAGGTCTGAGCGATTTTTTGGTATAATTAAT
>NZ_JBBMFC010000046.1:0-9715 GCF_040096225.1 Hominiventricola aquisgranensis
CCGCCGTATACGGAACCGTACGTACGGTGGTGTGAGAGGTCGGGAAAATTTATTTAATTTTCCCTCCTACTCGATTGCCATTTTTTCGGAGATGATCCGGTTGTCTGCCGGTGTCGGTCCCCGCCTCCAATCGATTCACTCGTCAATCACCCGTGAATCGAAATGGAGGTACATAATGAAGAAAATTAACCTTCGGGAACTTTATCCTGATGTTTATACAACAGACTTTTTTGTAGATGTGACAGAGGAAGTAATGGAGACTATTCGAGCAGCTGAACGTGCGGAGACTGCGTATGAGCAAAAGATGTATCGTTATAAAGTACAGTATTCTCTGGATTGCGAGAATGGCATTGAAAATGCGGTGCTGTTGAAGCCGCAAACACCGGAGATGGTTCTGGAGGAAAAACAGTTTCAGGAGCAGGTCTATGCCGCTGTGATGAAGCTGCCGGAGAAACAGGCAAAGCGAATTTATGCCCGATACTATTTGGGAATGACGGTAAATGAAATTGCCGAAGTAGAAGGTGTAGACCCAAGCCGTGTCCGAGATAGTATCCGCCGTGGATTAAAGCAACTTGTAAAATATTTTTGATAAAAATTCATTTGATTCGCCTGTTTTTTGCCTTTTTTGTCAGTGTTAATAAGAAGGACAAGTTTTCCTCCTTCATCAGTACATTGACAATCGAATAGACAGCACAACAGGTACATAATGGAAGAAAACAAAAACGAAATACCGGAAACTAAAAGAACTCGGAATGGAGGAAGATTTTATTCAATGGCACGCAAATATGCGACAAGGGATTTGGAACTGTAGCAATAATAGGCTGGTGAAGTTTGCGTTGAATAATGCAAAACTCCATGAATGGGGATATCCAACATTCACAGAGTTCTACTTGAAAATATGTGAAAACTAAAGAACCGCCGTATACCGAACGGCACGTACGGTGGTGTGGGAGGTCGGTAGATAAAATAATTATCTACCTCCTATCCGATCTGAATCAGACGATACATAGCACGGGAAAGGTTAGCTATGCGCGTTTTCATATGCTTTTTGGATTCCCTCCGGTAAGTGGTCGGGAATCAGTGCCTTTAGTCTGTCCTCGCTGCCGTCTTGGATTGCCTGCTCATAATACCAGCACTTGAATTTCAGCATATCCAGTGCCCGGTTCATGTGCGCAATCTCTGCTTCCATGTGGGCTTTCCGCTCCTCAAACATGGCCTTGCGCTGTGGATAGGTGGACGGACCCTCAACACACCAATCCATGAACTGCCGGATGTCCTTGATCTCCATGCCGGCCTTTTTCAGACATTCAATGACCCGGAGTGCTTCAATCTCCGTGTCACCGAATTTGCGGATGCCGGACACCCGTTCCATGTTCGGAAAAAGTCCCTGTTTATCATAATAGCGCAGCGTGGAGATAGGCAATCCGAACATCTCTGCCACCTGTCCAATTGAATACATAAATTTCCCTCCAAAAATTTTCAAAAAATATCTTGACCTAAAGTTAGGTTTAGGTATTACTATGAGAATAACACAGAGAATATCAAAACGCAAGGAGTGTTTTACAATGGATAAAAAGGTGCTGATCATTTCTTCAAGTCCCCGTAAGGGCGGCAACTCCGAAACGCTGGCGGCAGCGTTTGCCAAGGGTGCACGGGAGGCAGGCAATCAGGTAGAAAACGTATATCTGCGGGAAAAACAGGTTGGCTTCTGCAAGGGCTGTCTTGCCTGCATGAAGTTGGGGCACTGCGTCATCCAAGACGATGCCGTGGAAATTGCCACCAGAATGCACGATGCAAATGTGCTGGTGTTCGCAACGCCTGTCTACTATTACTGCGTCAGCGGTCAGCTCAAGACGATGCTGGACCGTGCCAACCCGCTGTTCGATACGGACTACGTCTTTACGAAAGCCTATCTGCTTGCAACGGCGGCAGAGGACGCATCGGAAACCTTTGCGGGCACAGAGAAGGCCGTGCAGGGCTGGGTAGACTGCTTCCCCCGCTGTGCGTTGGCTGGAACAGTGTTTGCAGGCGGCGTAAACGGCGTGGGAGAAATCGCAGGTCATCCTGCACTGGAGCAAGCTTATCAGATGGGCAAGGAGGTGTGAGCCATGGCAGTTAAACAAACGGCAGGCAGAGAGGCTCTTGGGGAATTCGCTCCCAAATTTGCGGAATTGAATGATGATGTGCTGTTTGGGCAGGTGTGGAGCCGGGAAGACAAGCTTTCCCTGCGGGACCGCAGCATTGTAACAGTGGTGGCGCTGATGGCGCAGGGACTGACGGATTCGTCTTTTCAATACCATCTGACAACTGCAAAGAATAACGGCGTGACGAAAACGGAAATTGCGGAGATCCTGACCCACGCGGCATTTTATGCGGGCTGGCCCAAGGCGTGGGCGGCCTTCCGTATGGCAAAGGAGGTATGGGCAGAGGACGATGCCGCCGACGCAAAAGCCAAGCATCAGAATGAAATGGTCTTTCCCATCGGCGCACCCAATGATGCCTTTGCAAAATATTTTATCGGGCAAAGCTATCTCGCACCTCTTTCTACGCAGCAGATTGGCATTTACAATGTAACCTTTGAACCCGGCTGCCGTAACAACTGGCACATTCATCATGCGAAAAACGGCGGCGGACAGATTCTCATCTGCGTAGCCGGGCATGGTTACTATCAGGAATGGGGCAAACCGGCACAGGAGCTGCGCCCAGGAGATGTAGTAAATATCCCTGTGGGAGTCAAGCACTGGCACGGTGCTGCGCCGGATAGCTGGTTCTCTCATCTGGCGGTAGAGGTTCCGGGGGATGAAACCTCCAATGAATGGTTGGAAGCCGTGGACAACACAGCATATTTTAAGGCAACAGGCAAGGAGGTCTGAATATGGAAAAAATGAATCTGACACAGGAATGGGACAAGGTGTTCCCGAAAAGCGACAAGGTGGATCACAAGAAAGTAACCTTTCATAACCGCTACGGCATCACATTGGCGGCGGATATGTATACGCCAAAGAGTGTGGTGGACAAGCTGCCCGCTATTGCCGTCAGCGGTCCGTTCGGCGCGGTAAAGGAGCAGTCCTCCGGTCTGTATGCGCAGAAAATGGCAGAGTTTGGCTTCTTGGCGATTGCCTTCGATCCGTCCTACACCGGCGAGAGCAGCGGTACACCCCGCTATGTCGCTTCGCCGGATATCAATACCGAGGATTTCTGCGCAGCGGTAGACTTCCTTTCCGTGCAGGAGAATGTTGACCCGGAGCGCATCGGTATCATCGGTATCTGTGGCTGGGGCGGCATGGCGCTCAATGCCGCAGCCATTGACACCCGCATCAAAGCTACTGCGGCTATGACCATGTACGACATGACCCGTGTAACGGCCAACGGATATTTTGATGCTGAGGATTCTGAGCAGGCACGCTTTGAGAAGAAAAAAGCCATGAATGCACAGCGCATCGAGGATTATAAAAGCGGAAGCTATGCGCTGGCGGGTGGTGTGGTTGATCCGCTGCCGGAGGACGCACCGCAGTTTGTAAAGGACTATTATGCCTACTACAAAACGCCACGTGGCTATCACTCCCGCAGCCTAAACTCCAACGGCGGTTGGAATGTGACCTCCTCGCTGTCGTTCCTGAATATGCCGATCTTGCAATACAGCAACGAAATCCGCTCTGCCGTGCTGCTGGCACACGGGGAAAAGGCGCACTCCCGCTATTTCAGCGAAACAGCGTACAGCAAGCTGACCGGCGATAACAAGGAATTGCTCATTATCCCCGGTGCAAATCACACTGACCTTTACGATCAGATGGACATCATTCCGTTTGAAAAGCTCAACGCATTCTTTACGGAGTATTTGAGATAAAGCGGCATATTACAACGAATAATACAGATATGCTGGATTCAAAGTGTTTCTGCTCTCTTAGATTCTCGACCGCTACGGTGTACTACAGCAAGATCGACCTTATATCATGGCCTTTTATATTCGGGGACTGATGGCAATTATCTCAGAATGGCTCAAGAACGACTGCACCGATTCCATTACGTATGTTACAGGTGTGATTCAGCAGTGGGTAAAAATGCCACAAAGCGAAACAACGAACGCTGTTTGACAACTGGAATTTGTGAAATCCACATATTTTAAGAAGGAGCCTTCGCTTATGCGAAAGCTCCTTTTCTGCACACCTTACTTTTTCAGCTTTAAGCCATCTCGGAATGCTTCGCCCACACGCTCGGTGACTTTATAATAGCCGTGGGTGTAGGGGTCAAATGCGATGGCGTTGACCTTAGACATATCAATTTTTCCATCCACCATAACGCTCTCATCGGCAGTGACATTGATCACCTTGCCGATGACGCCGCATCCGTATGCATTGTTCTGATACTCGATGAACCTGCACTCCAGGCAGATCGGGAACTCGTTGATGACAGGGGCATCTACAGTTTCTGCTTTGCTGGCGGTCAGACCGCTGCGGGCAAATTTATCGGCGACTTTATTGCCGGACTCTACGCCGAAATAGTCTGCTTCCACTATGTGGGCAGCATCGGCAATGCTGACGGTGAATGCTCCCCGTGCCTTGATGTTCTGTACGGTCTTGTGTGTCTCGGTGAGGTTCAGAACAACGGAGTCCCGCTCCTGCATGGTGCCCCATGCGGCGTTCATGACATTGACACTGCCGTCCTCGTTGTAAGTTGCAACCATCAGAACCGGCATGGGGAAAATGCCTTCGGTAATATTCAGCTTTGTTCTCATGATAACTCCTCCTTGTGGTCATATTGACAGGACTGTTCATCCTGCTTATAATTATATCCACGCAAATTATAAATTCAAGTACTGGTAATTATGATAGGTACTATCTTAGAAGAAAGTGAATGATACAGAACTATATTGAGAACGCCAATTTCGAAGATACCGGCTTTGCCTACACGTTGTCGCTGATCTCCGGCAAGCACAAGATGGTCATTCTTTACTGCCTGATGGAGTTTGAGACGGTGCGATTCAATGAATTGAAACGGTATCTGAAAACCATTTCCGACAAAACTCTCAGCACGAATCTCAAGGAGCTGGAAGCGGATAAACTGATCGTCCGCACTGAGTATCCGCAGATCCCGCCGAAGGTGGAATATACGCTTTCGGAGCGAGGAAAATCGCTGATGACTGTACTGGATCAGCTCTGTATCTGGGGCGAGGAGAATCGACTGACAGAGTGACAACTTCAAGATTGTATAATTTTGAAATTTAAAAAAGGAGGAATCGTGTACGATTCTTTAGGTATTTATCTATGAGAAGAAAAGATCGAGAAGTAACAAATATTATTGAAATTCTGCAGATTATTGAAAAAGCGAAAGTCCTGCATCTTGCTTTGTTTGATGCTGATTATCCCTACATCGTTCCACTTCACTACGGATACGAATATAAAGAGGGTATCTTGATTTTCTACATGCACTGCGCAAAAGAAGGGCATAAGCTGGATCTGATCAGAAGTAATTCAAATGTGTGCATTGAGGTAGAAAGTGATGTTGAGCTTATATCCGGCGGAGATGTAGCTTGCAAATACGGAGCATCATTTGCATCTGTGATTGGGCGTGGCCGTGCAGAATTAACAGAGGATGTGCAGGAGAAAATACGAGGCCTTTCGCTCTTTATGAAAAATCAGACGGGTCGTGAATTCAATATCAATGAAGAGATGGCATCGACAGTAGAGGTCATCAAAGTTGTTATCTCAGAGTTCACAGCCAAATCAAGATCGAAAGCTTAACAGCATGAGCTTTACGTTTATGCTGATTATATGAATTGTAACTGAAACATTGACAAAATAAATGCAAAACTAAAATTAGTCTCCAAATAGTCGATATTCTGCATGGAAAAGCGCATAAATTATGGGCATTTACCTTTTTGAAGCAAGATACGATTTTTGTGTGCGTAAATACAGCACTTCCGCTTCAAAGATTGAAAAGCTGCTGGAGAAGCACGGGTTTCTGATCTACGAGCTGCTGACACCGGATGATATTCAAAAGGACGTGATCGACAAGGCCGGGTCTGATCTGAAAGCCTTTGAGCATGTCAATTACTGCCTTGCTGTCAGGAAAGGTTAAAGTTTATAGAGGTATATGTTCGGACGTTGTGGAGGTAGGTTATGAAAATAGAACACATTGCTTTATATGTAAAAGATCTGGAAACAGCCCGCAATTTCTTTGTGAAGTATCTGGGTGCAAAATCAAATGAAGGCTACCATAATACAAAAACAAGTTTCTGCTCTTATTTTTTGTCATTTGACGATGGGGCACGGCTTGAAATTATGAACAAGCCGGAAATGCCTGATTTTCCAAAGGAATTTGCCCGCACTGGGTATGCGCACATTGCATTCAGCGTAGGCAGCAAAGACCTGCAGTTGTACAGGAAATGTCTGAATTACCAAAGGAAAATCTGTCCGGGTGCCGTATTCTATTGGCAGAGGATAACGAGCTCAACAGGGAAATTGCGGCATTCCTTCTGAAAGTCTCTGCTCTTTTGGGAAATTATATCAGTGCAGGAGAGAATCTGGATGAGAATACATTTTCTGAACTGGCAGAAAAGATTCCTAATGAAGATGGAGTGATAAAGGCATTTGAACTGGCACCTGAGGGAATTGTTACAGACATTTATCCGAAACAGGGAAATGAGGGAGCTTTTGGCCTGGATATGCTGCAGGAGCATGAGCGAAAAAAGGATGCAGTTCTGGCAAAGGAGAGTGGAAAATATACGCTGGGAGGACCATACCAGCTAAAGCAGGGAGGAACAGGGGCACTGCTTTTTAATCCGGTTTACCAGGATAATAATTCAGATGATGGTGGGTTCTGGGGATTTGTGATCCTGGTGATTGACTGGAATCGCTTCATTGGTGAGATAAATCTTGATTATTTAAGCGATGCAGATTTCTGTTACAGAATTTGGACATATGACAGAGACAGCAGCGACAGGATTATTCTGGCAGAAAGCCAGGGTGATATGCCGGATAACATTCTGACAGTAGAATGTGCAGTTCCCAATAACACATGGTATTTTGATATTATACCATCAGAGGGATGGAGTCCACGTTCTTACTGGATTATGTGTATTGTCATTTCTTATGTATTCTCATTATTGATTGCTACAGTATTTTATTTAATATCCAGTAAAAAACACAGGGAAAGACAATATGAAGCAGAACTGGAAAAATCTGCTGAGCAGGCGAAAAATGCCAATGAGGCAAAAACAAGATTTTTATTTAACATAAGTCATGATATCCGGACTCCGATGAATGCAATTGTAGGTTTTTCCGGTTTGTTGGAGAAGAATCTGCAAAATGAAAGAAAGGCAAAAGAATATCTGGAAAAGATACAGTCTTCCAGTAATCTTTTGCTGAGAATCATCAATCAGGTTCTGGAGATGGCCCGGATTGAAAGTGGTACTGCGGTATTGCAGTTAAAAGCTGAAGATATGGATGCATTATTTCACAGAGTAAATACAGTGTTTGAAGAGGATGTCAGAAAGAAGAACCTGCAGTATCATGCTGTTTTAGATGTAAGACATCATTATGTTGTCTGTGATCAGACAAAGTTACAGGAAATCATGCTGAATATTATCAGTAATGCTATAAAGTATACCCCGGAGGGACATTCAATCTATGTAGAAGTACATGAGGCGGTATCAGAGAATCCTTCAAAGATACGCTATATTTTTTCATGTGAAGATACGGGCATTGGTATGAGTGAAGAATATCTTCCACATATCTATGAAGAATTTTCCAGAGAACATAGTACCACAGAAAACAAAGTGCCGGGAACCGGGTTGGGACTTCCTATTATCAAATCTATGATAGAGCTGATGGGTGGAAGTATTCAGGTAGAAAGCAGACAGGGTATTGGAACAAAATTTACGATAGATCTTTCTTTTGACATAGCATTGAAAGAAGAGGTATATGGAAGTGAGGATACCATAGAGTCATCTGCAATTCATACAATAAAAGGGAAAAGAATTCTCCTTGTAGAAGATAATGAGCTGAATGCGGAAATAGCAAAGACAGTTCTCGAAGATGTCGGAGCGTTAATTACCAGAGCGGAGAATGGACAGCAGGCACTGGAACTATTTAAAGAGAAACCGGCAGGAACATTTGATGTAATTTTGATGGATCTGATGATGCCTGTTATGGATGGATATACAGCTACGAGAAAAATCAGGGAATTAGAACGTCCAGATGCAAAAACAGTACCGATTATAGCTATGACAGCAAATGCATTCCAGGAAGATGCTGAAAAGTGCATTGCCGTGGGTATGAACGCTCATTTGGCGAAACCTTTGGATATTGAAAAGATGAAAAAGACTATTAAAAGTATTTGTTCCTAATATAGGGAGAAAGTAAATGAATAGCATAGTTATTGAAATGAATATTATTTGAGATTGGGGATAAATTGTGAAATGCAGACAAACAAGAAAAATAAAAATATAATAGGTATTATACAGAGTTTCCTTATATTGATATTAGTGGTTCTTGTTATTTTTATGATGATTCAGATTAGCAGGCTGCAGGGGACAGCACGCGTAATAAATTATGCAGGTCTGGTACGTGGAGCTACACAGCGCGAAGTAAAATTAGAAATTACAGGAAACGAAAATGATGAATTAATTAAATATTTGGATGATATTCTTCTTGGATTGAGATATCAGGATGGACATTATAATCTGGTAAAACTTAATGACGAAGAATATCAGGGAAAATTGAAAATCCAGAGTGATTACTGGGATAAATTGAAAACAGAAATTGAAGCAGTAAGAAACAAGGGATACGAAAATACAGACATTGTTAATATGAGTGAAATATATTTTACGATGGCAGATGAAACTGTCTATGCCGCAGAAAGTTATTCAGAAAAGATCGCTATAAAGATTCGTACCATAGAGCTTTTGTCGGCACTTGATATGTTGATTCTGGTGATATTGGTTATTATGCAGACTTTAAAGGCAATGCAGATGGCAATGCAAAACAGACTGCTGGAACAGAAAGCATTCGTAGATGCCCATACTGGGCTGCCAAATAAAAATGCCTGTAATGAGCTTCTTAATAAAAAAGATATAATTACAGATTCTACAGCATGCATAATGTTTGATTTAAATAATCTAAAAACTGTAAATGATACAATGGGACATTCCGCAGGAGATCAGTTAATAATGAATTTCTCAAAGCTTTTGCGCAGTGTTATTCCAGAAAAGGATTTTGTTGGAAGATATGGCGGAGATGAGTTTATAGCAGTCATTCATCATACAAGTGAGGCGGAAATTAAGGAAATATTGAAATCCTTGTACAGAGAAAAAGATAGATTAAATAGTTATGAAAATCAAATACCAATCGACTATGCATGCGGATGGGCATTATCCTCCGATGATATGTCGTGTACAATGCAGATGTTATTGGATGATGCAGATGCTTATATGTATAAAAATAAACAGTTATGCAAGAAAAAGGAAGTATATTGGCAGGGATAATACAAATTTTTGCCTGTCTTATTAGATGTACAAAGATGTTTAGATGCAGGAATGAACGCACATTTAGCTAAACCTTTGGATATTGAAAAAGTGAAAAAAACGATTTGTGAACATACAATTGAATTATATAATAAAGAGTAAAAGAATGTAATTACAGACTGTAGACAAAGTGGTGTTTGACCGTTAGGCCAGGCACCACTTTTCTCTTGCGTTTATTTTATTCAGTAAAAA